>NZ_JBVHIP010000013.1:0-20862 GCF_055560495.1 Kitasatospora sp. NPDC023176
GCCGCGTTCGAGGCCTTCGTCACCGACGAACTCGGCGCGCACCTGGTACGGCCCGACCGCAAGGGCGAGCCTGCCCGCTTCGGCAGGCTCGCCCGCGTCCGCCAGTGGATCGAGGCCGTCATCGACACCCTCAAGGGCCAGCTCAGCCTGGAACAACACGGAGCCCGAACCGAGGCCGGCGTCTTCGCCCGCACCGGTCAGCGACTGCTCGCCCTCGCCGCCGCCATCTGGCACAACTGGACCACTGGCGCCGCGATCAAGCGCTCACTCATCGCCTATGACCACTGAGGACATCGGACTCATTCATCTAGGGTCCGCCCCCCGACCAGCGCCCGCCGGGGCGGCGCCGGGAGCCCGACGACTGCCCCGCGAACGCTCCCGTCCCGCCATCCGGCCGCAGCAGGGGCCGTTCCGGTACGGCCCCTAGACTGGCCCCCATGACCGAGACCCCGTGGCCCGCCCCCGTCGCCACCGCCCCCGTCGACGCCACCGTCACCATCCCCGGCTCCAAGTCGGTCACCAACCGGGCCCTGGTGCTGGCGGCACTCGCCGACGGACCGGGCTGGGTGCGCCGCCCGCTGCGCAGCCGCGACTCCCAGCTGATGGCCGACGGCCTGCGCGCCCTCGGGGTCACCATCGAGGAGAAGGTCAACAACGACTCCGGCGGCACCGGCGGCGGCGAGGCCTGGCGGGTCATCCCCGCCCCCGCGCTGCGCGGCCCCGCGCGCGTGGACGTCGGCAACGCCGGCACGGTCATGCGCTTCCTGCCCCCGCTCGCCGCCCTCGCCGACGGCCCGGTCCACTTCGACGGCGACCCGCGCAGCCACGAGCGCCCCCAGCACGGCGTGATCAACGCCCTGCGCGCGCTCGGCGCCCGGATCGAGGACGGCGGCCGCGGCAGCTTCCCGCTCACCGTGCACGGCACCGGCGGCCTCGACGGCGGCCCGGTCGAGCTGGACGCCTCCTCCTCGTCCCAGTTCGTCTCCGCGCTGCTGCTCTCCGGCGCCCGCTACAACCACGGCGTCGAGGTCCGGCACGTCGGCGGCCCGGTGCCGTCGCTGCCGCACATCCGGATGACCGTCGAGATGCTGCGCCTGGCCGGCGCCCAGGTCGACGCCCCCGAGGACGGCGGCGAGAAGGACGTCTGGCGGGTCACCCCCGGCGCCCTGCTCGGCCGCGACCTGGTGGTCGAGCCCGACCTCTCCAACGCCGCCCCGTTCTTCGCCGCCGCCCTGGTCACCGGCGGCCGGGTCACCGTGCGCGACTGGCCCAAGCACACCACCCAGCCCGGCGACCAGCTGCGCGACCTCTACACCCGGATGGGCGGCGCCTGCGAGTTCACCGACGAGGGCCTGCAGTTCACCGGCACCGGCCGGATCCACGGCATCGAGGCCGACCTGCACGACGTCGGCGAGCTCACCCCGGTGATCGCCGCCGTCGCCGCCCTCGCCGACTCCGAGTCCCACCTGTACGGCATCGCCCACCTGCGCCTGCACGAGACCGACCGGCTGGCCGCCCTCGCCAAGGAGATCAACGACCTCGGCGGCGACGTCAGCGAGACCGAGGACGGCCTGCGGATCCGCCCGCGCCCGCTGCGCGGCGGCATCTTCCACACCTACGAGGACCACCGCCTGGCCACCGCCGCCGCGGTGCTCGGCCTCGCCGTGCCCGGTGTCGAGGTGGAGAACGTCGGCACCACCGCCAAGACCCTGCCCGACTTCCCGGGGATGTGGGCGGAGCTGCTCGGCGAAGGCACGGCGGCGACGGACGCCTGAGCGGAGACTGGAACCATGCGCCGCTACGGCAAGGACGCCGACGAGGACGACATCCGCAACCGCCCCGCCCGCCGGGGCTCCCGGCCGCGGACCCGGATCCGGCCCAAGCACGAGGACGCCGCCGGAGCGATGGTGCTGACCGTCGACCGCGGCCGGATCACCTGCCTGATCGACCCGGGGACCAAGCAGGAGCGTGAGGTCGTCGCCATGAAGGCCCGCGAACTGGGCCGCAAGGGCGTCGTCGTCGGCGACGTGGTCAACCTGGTCGGCGACCTCTCCGGGGACGCCGACACCCTCGCCCGGATCGTCCGGGTCGAGGAGCGCAGCTCCGTGCTGCGCCGCACCGCGGACGACGACGACCCGTACGAGCGGATCGTCGTCGCCAACGCCGACCAGCTGGCCATCGTCACCGCGCTGGCCGACCCCGAGCCCCGCCCCCGGCTGATCGACCGCTGCCTGGTCGCCGCCTACGACGCGGGCATGGAGCCGCTGCTGGTGCTCACCAAGTCCGACCTCACCCCGGCCGACGCGCTGCTGGAGTCGTACGCCCCGCTCGGCATCGACTACGTGGTGACCCGCCGGGACGAACTGGAGACCACCGGCGCCGAGGCCGTCCGCGAGCACCTGCGCGGGCTCTCCACGGTGTTCATCGGCCACTCCGGCGTCGGCAAGACCACCCTGGTCAACGCCCTGGTCCCGGACCGCCAGCGGCAGACCGGCGACGTCAACGCGGTCACCGGCCGCGGCCGGCACACCACCGTCTCGGCCCTGGCGCTGCGGCTGCCCCCGCCGCCCGGCGCCAAGCCCGGCTCCCGGAAGGCGCTCGACCCGGGCTGGGTGATCGACACGCCCGGCTTCCGATCCTTCGGCCTCTCGCACATCGACCCGTCCCGGGTCATCCTCGCCTTCCCCGACCTGGAGCCCGGCACCGTCGACTGCCCCCGTGCCTGCAGCCACGACGAGCCGGACTGCGCCCTGGACGCCTGGGTCGCCGACGGCCACGCCGAGGCCGCCCGGCTCTACTCGCTGCGCCGCCTGCTGTCCAGCAAGGAGGCCCGCGAGGGCGACTGACCCCCCGGGCGGTCCCGAGGCTGGTGGCCCGTTCGAGGTGTCGGACCGGCCCACCCTGGCGATCATAGGAAAGTCGGGCCGCGTACGGCCCGTCCGTCGATCGACAGGGAGGGCACGCGATGGCATGGGCCCTGGTGATCCTGGCCGGCCTCCTGGAGACCGGCTTCGCGATCAACCTCAAGCTCAGCGAGGGCTTCACCAAGCTCTGGCCCACCATCAGCTTCTGCGTGTTCGCCCTCAGCAGCTTCGGGCTGCTCACCCTCTCGCTGAAGAGCCTGCCGGTCGGCCCCGCCTACGCGGTGTGGACCGGCATCGGCGCGGCCGGCACCGCCATCTACGGCATGGCCTTCCTGGACGAGACCACCTCGGTGCTCAAGCTGGTCTCCATCTCCCTGGTGATCGCCGGCGTGATCGGCCTCCAGCTCAGCGGCTCGGCCCACTGACCCGGCGCCCCGGCTCTCCGGCGCGGCCCCACTGACCCGGCGACCTGGCGACCATCCACCGAGACGGCACCCGGACCGGCCCGACCCGCTGAGCTAGGGTTTCCGGCATGGCCGACTACCACGACGATCTCCGACTCGCCCACGTCCTCGCCGACTCGGCCGACTCGGTCACCCTGGATCGCTTCCGCGCCCTCGACCTCAAGATCGAGACCAAGCCGGACCTCACTCCGGTCAGCGACGCCGACAAGGCCGCCGAGGAACTGGTGCGCAGCGTGCTCCAGCGCGCCCGCCCGCGTGACGCCGTGCTCGGCGAGGAGTTCGGCCTGCAGGGCTCGGGCCCGCGCCGCTGGGTGATCGACCCGATCGACGGCACCAAGAACTACATCCGCGGCGTCCCGGTCTGGGCCACCCTGATCGCCCTGCTGGAGGACGGCCCGGACGGCGTCGAGCGCCCGGTGGTCGGCATCGTCTCCGCCCCGGCGCTGCAGCGCCGCTGGTGGGCCGCCAAGGGTCTCGGCGCCTACGCCGGCCGCAGCCTGGCCAAGGCCTCCCGGATCCACGTCTCCGGCGTCTCCCGGCTCGAGGACGCCTCCTTCTCGTACTCCTCCCTCACCGGCTGGGAGGACCGCGGCCGGCTGGACCCGTTCCTGGACCTCACCCGCGCCTGCTGGCGCACCCGCGCCTACGGCGACTTCTGGTCCTACATGATGGTCGCCGAGGGCGCCGTGGACATCGCCGCCGAGCCCGAGCTGTCGCTGTGGGACATGGCCGCGCCGTGCATCGTGGTCGAGGAGGCCGGCGGCCTGTTCACCGGCCTGGACGGCGTCCCCGGCCCCGGCGGCGCCGACGCGGTGGCCACCAACGGCCTGCTGCACGATGAGACCCTGCGGCGCCTGTCCGTCTGAGAGCCGCTCGCCCGCGGCTACCCGCCCGCTCGCCTCCCGGCGCTCGGACCCGGTGCCGCCTTCGGCTCGGGGCGGACGTGGGGCGGAACTGGTGCGGGCCCGTATGACCAGTGGGAGCTGGTCATACGGGCCCGCCGCTGTGATCGGTCCGGCTACTGCTTGCGCAGCTCCCGGACCGCCGCCTCCAGCCGCTGCCCGTAGTCGGCGTCGGCCTTGCGGAAGTTGTCGATCGCCCGCTCCACGATGTCCTCGCGGTCGGCCGAGACCTTGGCGATGAAGCCCGCCAGGTTGGCGATCAGCCGCTGCTTCTCCTCCTCGGAGAACAGCCGGTAGAGGGTGCCCGCCTGCACGAAGTCGTCGTCCTCGGCGTGCGCGGGCGCCGCGTGGGTGCCGGTGGAGCCGTCGACGGCGGCCGCGGCCCACAGCGGACGGCCGGTCTGCACCGGGCCGCCGAAGCTGTTCGGCTCGTAGTTCTTCTGCCGCCCGTGCCGGCCGTCGTACAGGTACCCGTCCCGGCTGTTGGTGCGGGCCTCGGTGGCGTGCGGGCGGTTGACCGGCAGGTGGTCGGCGTTGATGCCGACCCGGTAGCGGTGGGCGTCCGCGTAGGCGAACAGGCGGCCCTGGAGCATCTTGTCCGGGGACGGCCCGATGCCGGGCACGAAGTGCGCCGGGGAGAACACCGACTGCTCGACCTCGGCGAAGACGTTGTCGGGGTTCCGGTTGAGCTCCAGCTTCCCGATCTCGATCGGCGGGTAGTCGGCGTGCGGCCAGACCTTGGTCAGGTCGAAGGGGTTGAAGCGGTAGTTCGCCGCGTCGGCCGCCGGCATGATCTGGACCTGCACCGTCCAGCTGGGGAACTCGCCGCGCTCGATCGACTCGCGCAGGTCGCGCTGGTGGCTGTCCGGGTCCTCGCCGGCGAGCCGGTTGGCCTCGGCCTGGGTGAGGTTGCGGATGCCCTGCTCGGTCTTGAAGTGGTACTTGACCCAGAAGTGCTCGCCGGCCTCGTTCTGCCACTGGTAGGTGTGCGAGCCGTAGCCGTTCAGGTGCCGGTAGCTGGCCGGGATGCCGCGGTCGCCGAACAGCCAGGTCACCTGGTGGGTGGCCTCGGGCGACAGGCCCCAGAAGTCCCAGACGTTGTCGGCCTCCTGCGAGCCGGTGTACGGGTCGCGCTTCTGGGTGTGGATGAAGTCGGGGAACTTGATGGCGTCCTTGATGAAGAACACCGGGGTGTTGTTGCCGACCAGGTCGTAGTTGCCCTGCTCGGTGTAGAACTTCAGCGCGAAGCCGCGCGGGTCGCGCACCGCGTCGGCCGCGCCGAGGTTGCCGGCCACGGTGGAGAACCGCAGGAAGACCTCGGTCTGCTTGCCGGGCTCGGACAGGAAGGCCGCCCGGGTGTAGGGCGTCACGTCGGCGGTCACCGTGAAGGTGCCGTACGCGCCGGCGCCACGGGCGTGCACCACGCGCTCCGGGATCCGCTCGCGGTTGAAGTGCGCGAGCTTCTCGAACAGCAGCTGGTCCTGGATCAGGGCCGGGCCGCCGACACCCGCGGTCTCGGTGTTCTGGTTGTCGGCGACGGGGGCACCCGCCTCCGTGGTGAGGGTCGGGCGCAGCTCGTCCTGCGTGGTCATAGCGGGTCGCCTCCGAGGGATCCGGTCGTGTGACACGATCCTAACTTGGACTTTGTCCAAGTCAACACTGGCACCAATCTCAGAGCGCGACTTATCCTGGGTCCATGAGTGATCTGCTGGAGAGACTGCGCGGACGCGGCTGGCGGCTGACCTCACAGCGCCGAGTGGTGGCCGAGGTCCTCGACGGCGAGCACGTCCACCTCACCGCGGACGAGGTGCACGCCCGCGCCGCCGCCCGCCTGCCCGAGATCAGCCGCGCCACCGTCTACAACACGCTCGGCGAACTCGTCACCCTCGGCGAAGTGCTGGAGGTCGCCACCGACGGCCGCGCCAAGCGCTACGACCCCAACGCCCACCGCGCCCACCAGCACCTGGTCTGCTCCGGCTGCGGCGCGATCCGCGACGTCCACCCGCACGGCGACCCGCTCGCGGCACTGCCCGCCGCCGAACGCTTCGGCTTCGCCGTCACCACCGCCGAGGTCACCTACCGCGGCCTGTGCCCCGACTGCTGCCGCCCGTAGCCCTACGGCCGACTACGCGCTCAGCTCGGCGTGCAGCGCGCCCAGCAGCCGCCCGGCCCGCTCCGCGACCTCGGCCGGCCCGTAGTCGATCGCCCGCCGGCACCAGTTCTCGGCCTGCACCGGCTCGCCCCGGCGCAACGCCAGCAGCGCCAGGCGCAGCGCCGCCCGCCCGTGCCCGGCGTCGGCGGCCCGGGTGTACCAGAGCATCGCCTCCGCCTCGCTGTCCTGCCGGGCCAGCAGCAGCCCCAGGTTGAACGCGGCACTGCGGCTGCCCGCCTCGGCGGCCCGCCGGTACCAGCTCTCGGCGATCTCCAGCGCCCCGCGCTCGGCCGCCCGCACACCCATCCGCACCTGCGCGCGGCGGTGCCCGGCGTCGGCCGCCAGCGCGTACCAGTGCTCGGCCTCGGCGTCCGCGTCCCCGCGCCGGTCCAGCACCGAGGCCAGCCGGAACGCGCCCTCCGCCGAGCCGCCGGCCGCCGCCTGCCGGTAGCGCTCCAGCGCACCGGACAGGTTGCCGCGCTGCTCCTGGGCGACCGCCAGCTGCAGCGCCGCCTCGCCGTGGCCCTCGGCGGCGGCCCGCGCGTACCACTCCTGGGCCTGCCGCGCCTCGCCCCGCCCGGCGTGCAGCACGCCCAGGTTGAAGGCGCCGTCCACGCTGCCGGCCTCGGCGGCCTTGGAGAACCACGGCTGGGCGCCGGACTCGTCGCCGCGCTGGAGCAGCACCACGGCCAGCGCGTTGCAGGCCTCCCGGTGCCCGGCGTACGCGGCCCGGCGGTACCACTGCTCGGCCTGCTGCTCGCGGCCGGTGCCGGCGCAGAGCAGGCCGAGGTTGAAAGCGCCGTTCTGGTCGCCCGCGTCCAGGGCGGTGCGGTACCAGTGCTCGGCGGCCTTGGCCTCGCCGCGGCTGGCATGCAGGGCGCCGAGCGCGTTGGCGGCGTTGCCGTCGCCGGCCTCGGCGGCCTCCTGCCACCACTCGGCGGCCGCGGCGACGTCCCCGGAGTCGCGCAGCAGGAAGCCGAGCGCGCAGGCGGCCCGCGGCTCGCCGTTCTGCGCGGACTGCCGGTACCAGCGGGCCGCCTCGTCCAGCAGCGACCGGTCGGCGCGGGCGCGCTCCTCCAGCAGCACGCCCAGGCGCAGCGCGGCGCGGGCGTGGCTGCGGGCGGCGGCGGTGCGGTACCAGGCCTCGGCGGTCTCCTTGTCCCCGGCGGCCTCGCGCATCCGGGCCAGCCGGTAGGCGGCCTCGCGGTGCCCGGCGTCGGCGGAGACCTTGAACCAGCGCTCGGCCCGTACGTCGCGCCGGTGCTCCATCAGGTCGCCGAGCGCGTAGGCACCGAGCGGGTGGCCGTGGTCGGCGGCGAAGTGCAGCCAGTACTCGGCGGCCTCCTCCTCGCCCTGGTCACGCAGCTGGAGCCCGAGCGCGTGCGCGGCGGGGGCGCTGCCCGCCACCGCCGCCTGGCGCCACCACTGGCCGGCCTCGGCGCGGTGGCCCTGCTGGTGCAGCAGCACGCCCAGGTTGTTGGCGGCGGCCCGCACCCCGGCGGCCGCGGCGGCGCGCAGGTAGGGCTCGGCGTCCTCCAGGTCGCCGCGGCGCAGCAGCAGGGTGCCGAGCCGGCCGGCGGCGTCCGCGTCGCCGTCGTCGGCGGCCTGCCGGTGCCGGGCCTCCAGGGCGGCGGACTCCCGGGCGGCCAGCGCGGTCTCGAAGCTGGTGGGGTCCAGTCCGGCCGGGTCCAGCGCGGCGCCGACGGGCGACTCGTCGCCGCCCGCCCGGTACGGGCCGACGGCGGCGGAGAACTGACGGGTGGACACGTGGACCAGGCTGTCGGGCCCGGAGCCGCCGACCGCGGGGCGCTCGGACAGCCCGCTGGTGCGCTGGGCGGGCAGGGCCCCGGGGCGGCTGTCGGGGCTCTCGGGGCTCTCCGCCCAGGCGTCGGTGTCGGCCTCGACGGCCGCACCGGACTTGGCGCCTGACTTGCCGATCAGCCTCATGCCGACTCCCGCTCCCCCAGAGTGTCGCGGCATCGTGCCCCGGCCGACGGCCGGGGGGACTCCCAGGAGAGGCGCCGGACCCGACGGCCCATCAGCGGCCGTGCACCGTCCCCCGTGTGTCCCATCGTCGCATCACCCGCTACCCGCGTACACCTGCCCCGGCCGAATTCGGGTGGGGCGGACTCGAAGCCGACGGAATTGCTTCGGCGCTTTGTCGATTTCCCGACACTTCCACCCCACAAACCCCGGTGCCGTTCCCCATTGGCGACGGTCGATAGTACCGGAGCGGTTCCCGCCGCTTCCGGACGGAAACGTCCGGACACGACAGAGGCCCGGAGGAATGATCCTCCGGGCCTCTGACACTGAGTAGCGGGGACAGGATTTGAACCTGCGACCTCTGGGTTATGAGCCCAGCGAGCTACCGAGCTGCTCCACCCCGCGTCGTTGATCAAACAATAGCACGGGCGCGAGGGGCGAAAAACCAGAGCCGGAAGCACCCGGGAACGACAGAAGCCCGGAGGAAAGATCCTCCGGGCTTCTGACGCTGAGTAGCGGGGACAGGATTTGAACCTGCGACCTCTGGGTTATGAGCCCAGCGAGCTACCGAGCTGCTCCACCCCGCGTCGATGAGTGAACCGTAGCACGGACGCGGGGTAGAACCCAAAACGGTTGTCGCAGGTCAGCGGGACTACGGGTGCGGACTGGCCGCCCCCGAGCCGGACGGCGCCGCCGTCGGCGCCGGCGCCGGGCTGGCGCCGCGGGCCGCGTCGGCCGCCTTCAGGGCGTCCCCGAGCGCCTTCTGGGCGTTGCCGTAGGCCACCCAGTCGCCGTTCTTGAACGCGGTCTGGCTGTCGTTGTACGCCTTCGCCGCGTCCGAGAGCGCCTTCTGCAGATCCGGCGAGAGCGTCCCGCCCGGCGCCGGGGTGCCCGGCCCGGTGGGCGTGGGCGTCGGCGTCCCCGGGGAGGTCGGCGTCGTCCCCGAGCCCGGCGTCGTGCCCGAGCCCGGGACGGCCCCGCCGCCCGGGTTGGACGGCGCGACCGGCGTGGCCGGCGGAGCCTGCCCGGCGAACAGCTTCTTCAGCGCGTCCTCCAGGGTGTTCTCGAAGGCCACGTTGTCGTCCCCGTACACCGCCAGGACCTTCTGCAGCGTCGGGTACTTGGCGCCGCGCCCGCGCACGTACACCGGCTCGACGTTCAGCAGTCCGCCGCCGACCGGCAGGGTCAGCAGGTTGCCGTACTCCAGCTCGGTGTCGCCGCCGCTCTTCAGCGCGAAGATCTGGTTGGCCACCTCCTGGCGGGAGTTGAACTTCGACTGCACCAGGCCGGGCCCCGGTGCGCCGCTCTCGCCGGTCATCTTCAGGATCCGGATCTTCCCGTAGTCGTCGCCCGGATCCGCGTTGACGGACATGAAGGCCGCCAGGTTCGGCCGCTGGTTGGGCACGAAGCTGCTGGTCAGCGAGAAGCTCGCGGCGGGGGCGTCCGGCATCCGCACCGTCACGTAGTACGGCGGCTGGACCTGCCTGGTGTCACTGGTCGGGTCCACCGGGACCTGCCAGATGTCACTGCCGTTGAAGAAGGAGTTGGCGTCCGTCACGTGGTACTGGCCGAGCAGGTCGCGCTGCACCTTGAACATGTCCTGCGGGTAGCGCAGGTGCGGCAGCAGCGTCGCCGGGATGTCCGCCTTCGGCTCGACGGTGCCGGGGAAGGCCTTCATCCAGGTCTTCAGCACCGGGTCCTTGTCGTCCCACTGGTAGAGCTTCACCTCGCCGGTGTAGGCGTCCACCGTGGCCTTGACCGAGTTGCGGATGTAGTTGACCTGGTTGGCGGCGGTCAGCAGCTCACCGCGCTGGTTGGTCAGCGAGTCCTTGGTCGCGGTGCCCAGCGTCGTCTTCGACGAGAACGGGAAGCCGTCCGAGGTGGTGTAGCCGTCCACGACCCACACCACCCGGCCGCCCTGCACCACCGGGTACGGGTCGGCGTCGATCGACAGCCACGGCGCGACCTTCTCCACCCGCTCCTTCGGCGTCCGGTTGTAGATCACCTTGGCGCCGTCGGTGATCGCCCCGGCGTAGAGCATCTGCGGCTCGGCGAAGCGCACCGCGTACGCGGCCCGGGTGATCGGGTTGTCCAGCGAGACACCGCTGTCACCGTTGTACGTGTACTCCACGTTCTGGCCGGTCTTGACGTCGGTGTAGTCGATCTCCTTGTTGGAGCCGCCGACGATCGAGTACGTCGTCGTCTTCTCGCCGTAGTAGATCCGCTGCTCGTAGTCGCCCAGCGTGCCGGCGGCCGGCAGGCCGGACTCGGTGAACACCGGCCCGCCCTTGTCGTCGACCTGGTTGCCCTTGGCGACCGCCGCGCCGTAGCCGTGGGTGTACTTGAAGTGGTCGTTGATCCAGTTGCGCTGCACCCCGTTGAGGTCCAGCTCGCGCAGGCCGATCACGGTGTCCTGCTTGTCCGCGCCGGTGCCGTAGCGGTCCACCGACAGGGTGCTCGGGAACGCGTAGTAGTTGCGCTGCTGCTCCAGCGACTGGAACGTCTGGGACACGATGTTCGGGTCCAGCAGCCGCACGTCCGCGATGGTCTGCGCGTCCGGCTTCAGCGCGTCACCCGTGGTCGAGCCCTGCGGGCTGTACGGGGTGGTCTCCGAGTCCGCGATCCCGTACGCCTGCCGCGTCGCGTCGATGTTCTTCTGGATGTACGGCGTCTCCTTGGCCTGCTCGTTCGGCTTGACCTGGAACTGCTGCACGATCGCCGGGTACAGCCCGCCGATCAGCACCGCCGACAGCACCATCAGCCCCAGCCCGATCAGGGCCGGCGCCCAGGTGCGGCGGATCGGGGTCAGGAAGAACAGCACCGCGCAGATGATCGCGACGAAGAACAGGATCGTCTTGGCCGGCAGGAACGCGTTGGCGTCCACGTAGCGCAGGCCCGTCCAGCCCGAGACCCCCTTGTAGGAGCCGGTCTTCACCGCCAGCGCATACCGGTCCAGCCAGTACGCCACCGCCTTCAGCAGCACGAACACGCCCAGCAGCACCGCCAGGTGCCCCTGCGCGCCCGCGCTCGCCCGACGGCCCGGGCCCTGCAGCCGCAGGCCCCCGTACAGGTAGTGCACCAGCGCCGAGGTCAGCAGCGAGACGATCACCGCGCTGAACGCGAAGCCCAGCAGGAACTCGTAGAACGGCAGGTCGAACGCGTAGAACGAGACGTCCATGCCGAACTGGGCGTCCTTCTCACCGAAGGACGTCGCGTTCGTCCACATCAGCCAGGTCCGCCACTGGCCCGACGCCGCCGCGCCCGCCACCAGGCCGATCACCAGCGAGACGCCGATCAGCGCCCAGCGCTTGAACGGCGCCAGGCCCGCCCGGTAGCGGTCCAGGCTCTGCTGCTCCACCGACATCGCCGACAGCGGCGGCCGCAGCCGGTGCGCCAGCCAGACGTTGAAGCCGACGATCACCGCCATCAGCAGGCCGAACACCGCGAACAGCCCGGTCTTCGTCCACAGCTGGGTGGTGAACACCGAGGAGTAGTGCACCGACCTGAACCACAGCCAGTCCGTCCAGAACCCGGCGAACATGACGAACAGCAGGAACAGCACCGCGAGCACGCCCAGGGTCAGCAGGGCCACTCTCGCCCGCCGGGAGGGCGGGCCCACCCTCCGCCGGAAACCCGGCCCTGAGCGTTCCGGCATCTGGAATACCACGGTGGCACCTCAGCTGTGTCGTCTGGAATCGGTCGGTCGTCAGAGCAACTTAACCAGGCTTTGGCCGAGTTCCCGCCGTTAGCAGACGGTTACGACGACCTTCCCGCGCGACCCCCGGGGCGACCCCCCGCCGGCCCCCCTCCACCCCGACCCGAGCCCCCCGCCCCGGGCCGCCCGCAGCCGCCCCGGCGAGCGCCCGCCGCCCGGCGTGTGAGGATTGAGTCATGTCCGACGCGTCTGATCTGAACAACTCCCCCGACGACGTCTCCAAGCTCCCCGCCGCCACCCCGCTCACCCGGGCCGCGCTGGAGATCGACGAGTACGCCGCCACCCTCGGCTGGGACCTCCCGGCCCGGCTGTTCGCCCTGGTGGACAGCGCCGCCCTGCGCAAGGCCGACCCGCGCATCGCCAAGCAGCTCGGCCTCGCCGACACCGACGAGCCCGGCCTCACCCCGGTCGAGCAGGACGAGCTCCCGGCCGGCATGGAGCTCGACAAGTTCCTCGGCACCATCGCCTGGCCCGCCGCGGTGGCCGGCTGCGCCCTGGTGGTCGAGCGACTGATGCTGCCGCCGGGCTCCGAGCAGTCCCGCCCCCGGGGCGCCAGCGACGCCCAGCTCGCCGAGTGGGTGGCCAACCACCCCAAGCGCGAGGAGGTGCGGATCACCGCCGCGGTGCTGCGCGACGGCAAGAAGGAGATCGCCCTGCGGCTGCGCTCCAAGGACGTCGCCCGCGAGGTGCTGACCGGCCCGGACCTCGTGCCCGGCCTGACCGACGCGCTGCTGGCGACCTTCTCCTGACCCCCGCGCCCCGGTTACTCGGGGCAGGACGGCAGCGCCGAGGTCTGCCCGGAGCGGATCTGCTCCAGCGACTTCAGCGCGCCGTCCAGGGTGTCCGTCTTGATCAGGGTCAGCCCGGACGGCACGTTCTTGGTGGCCTCGGCGCAGTTCGAGGACGGGGTGAAGAAGTACTGGGCCCCGGCGTCCCGGGCGGCGATCAGCTTCATCGATATCCCGCCGATCGGGCCGACCTTGCCGTCGTCGTCGATGGTGCCGGTGCCCGCGACGAACTTGCCGCCGGTGAGGTCGCCGCCGGGGGTGAGCTTGTCGATGATGCCGAGCGAGAACATCAGCCCGGCGCTCGGCCCGCCGACGTCCTGCAGGCCGATGTCGATCTGGAACGGGTAGGTGTGCCGGATCCCGGTGCCGATGCCCACCACCGCGAGCTCGGCCCGCTCGGCCGGGGCCTTCGGGTCGAGGTCCTTGGCCCGCACGGTCGGAACGGTGACGTCGGTCTTCGTCCCCGGGGCGGCGGCGCCGTCGGCGGTGGCGTCCTTGGTCCGCGGCACCACGGTGAAGACCACCGACTCGCCGGGCTTGTGCTTGGTGACGGCGGCGACCACCTGGTCGACCGAGTCGACGGCGGTGCCGTCCACCGCGACGATCCGGTCGCCCGCGTGCAGCCGGCCCTCGGCCGGCGCCCCCGCGGTGACCGACTTGACGATCAGTTCGTTGCCGACCGGGACGCCCAGTTCCTTGAGCGCGGCGGTGCGGGCGCTGTCCTCGGAGGAGGCGAACTCCTCGGCGTTCTGCTTCTTGGCGTCGGCGTCCGACTGCCCCTTGGGGTAGACGTTGTCGTGCGGCACCACCAGCACGTCGTCGCGCAGCCAGCCGATCACCGCGTTGACCAGGCTGGGCTCGTACTTGGCCCCGGTGACCTGGACAGTGGTCATGTTGAGGTGCCCGCTCGTCTTGTACGAGTCGTGCCCGGTGATGGTGATCACCGACTTGCCCCCCTGCTCGCCCAACGTGTTGTACGTCGGGCCCGGGCTCATCTCCGTGTACGGCACCTTCATCAGCACCGAGACGCAGAGCAGCGCTATGAGCAGCAGGGTGGCAGCGAGCATCGTCGCGGAGCGGCGTGGCATGCCACGACAGTACGGGACGCCGATGACGCGGCGCCCGCCGGGCTACCGACCGGGATGCTCCCCGGGGGCGGCGGTGCCCGCGGTGGTGCGTTCCATCGCGGCCATGAAGCGCCGGTGCTCGGCGAGCGAGGCGGGGTCCCCGGTGGCCTTCGGGGCCCGTTGGGCCCAGCCCGCCCAGACGGCGGCGGCCAGGACGGCGACAACCGGAATGATCAGCCAGGCGAGCGCACCCATGTCAGTACTCCCAGCTCGTCGTGTCTATGAGCAGATTAACCACTCCGGCGGACAACGCGGCCGGCGCCATCCGGGTTACGGGACGGCCGATCGGCTCACTTCCAGGGAGTATCCGGCGCCCCCGGCCGGACCCGTTCGGGTGAGGCCACGGCGCGCCTGCCCGGAAAGACGTGCTCCGTGTGCGGCCGGTTCCGCCGCACCGGGGGCGGGAGCGCGATCAGCAGCCGCCGGCGCCGACCCACTCCTCCTCGCCATCGGCGAAGACCTGGTGCTTCCAGATCGGCACCTCGTGCTTGAGGTCGTCGATCAGCCTGCGGGCCGCCGCGAAGGCCTCGCCGCGGTGGGCGCAGGAGACGGCGACGATCACGGCTTTGTCGGAGATCTCCAGCCGGCCCACCCGGTGCACCGCGGCGAGCGCCCTGACCGGGAAGTCCGCGACGACCTTCTCGGCGATCCGGCGCATCTCCTCCTCGGCGGTGGGGTGGCAGCTGTACTCCAGCACGGAGACCGACTTGCCGCCGTCGTGGTCCCGGACCGTCCCGACGAAGACGGTGGTGCCGCCGGCCGCGTCGTCGCCGACCGCCTCGTACACCTCGTCCAGCGAGAGCGGGGTGTCGCGGATGGCGAGCAGACGGATGGGGTCGTGGTTCTCGGACATGTCCCCATGATTGCTCATCCGGGGCCGACCGGGGCAAGGGTCTTCCGCATCACGATTCCAAAATTTCGCATCGCGAGAACTTCGGGCCCGGACTCGACCAGCCCCACCCGGCCCGCCCGCCTCAGAAGCGACGCCGCTTGCGGGCCCGGCGCACCAGCGCCGCCGTACCGACCAGCGCCACCGTCGCCCCGGCCGCCCCCAGACTGGTCGCGGCCTCCTTGCCGCCCAGCCGGCGCCCCGCCACCGCGTGCTTGCCGGACACCTGCGCCAGCAGCTCGGCCAGCACCTGCTCATTGGTGAACTCCGGCCGCCAGCCCGCCTCGTGCAGCCGACTGCCGGACACCACCCACGGGTACATCGTGTACGCCAGGTCCCCCGCCGGGGCCGGGGTCAGGCCCAGCCGGTGCAGCCGGGCCGCGGTCCCCAGCGCCAGCGCGGCCGGCAGCTCCATCCGCCGGATCCCCGACAGCCGCTCCACGTCCTCCTGCTCCAGCCAGCCGTCGCAGCCGACCGTCACCTCGCCCTCGACCAGGCCGAGCGCCGCGTACTCCAGCGCCGCCGCCAGGTCGTCCACGTGGCAGAACTGCCAGCACGGGCGGGAGCCGGCCACCACCAGCAGCCGGGGCGCCTCGAAGTGCCGGGTCAGCACGGTGTCCACACCCGGGCCCACCACCACCGCCGGGCGCAGCACCGTCACCTGCAGGCCTGGGTGGGCCCGCGGCGCCCGCCGGGCCAGCCGCTCGATCTCCAGCAGGTCCCCGACCAGCGAGGCCTCCTCGGTCGCCCGCAGCTCGGAGTCCTCGGCCAGCGGCACCTCGTTGTCGGCCAGCGCGCCGTAGACCATCGCGGAGGTGCACAGCACCACCCGGTGCACCCCGGCGGCCGCGGCCGCGGTCAGCACCGTCTGGGCGCCGCGCACGTTGTAGGCGCTGCGGGCCCGCGGATCGGACTCCATGCCGAAGTCCATCGCCAGGTGCACCACGACGTCCACCCCGGCCAGCCGCTCGGCCACCGCCGGGTCCCGCACGTCCAGGACCCGCCACTGCACGCCCGGGACCTCTCCGCGCCGGTCGTCCACCGCCAGCACCCTGCGCACGTGCGGCGAGGCCACCAGCCGGGCGGCGACCCGCTCGCCCAGCACACCCGCGGCACCGGTCACGGCCACGGTCAGCGGCCGCCCGCCGTAGGCTGGAGGCGGTGACGCCGTGGCGTCCGGATCGTCCTCTCCAGCGGTCAGCCCAGAGCGAACGTCCGAGGGCGGGGAACTCACCGGCCATCCTCCACGGTTAGCTTATGTGCGTACGGACGTGTGTCACGTACGTCCATCCTGCCCGAGGCGAAGGCCCGGCGGTGCACCCGGCGCGGGCCTTGCGCCCGGGAGCCGCCCACGAGTCCCCCGCTCCACCGGAGCCCCGGGCGGACCGAACTGCCCGCCACACCCGTATGACGGCCTACCGGATCGAGGACCCCGTGAGCGACCTTCCCTTCGGATTCGGCGTTCCTCCCGAGGAGCCCGAGGACGGCAAGGCCAAGCCCGACGACGCGCAGAAGAAGGACCAGGGCCAGGAAGGCGCCGGCGCCCAGCCGTTCGGCTTCGGAGCCGGCAACCCCTTCGGTGCGATGTTCGGCATGCCCGGCGCCCCGGGCGGCCCCGGCGGCCCCGGAGCCGACAACCCCTTCGCCGCGATGTTCGGCGGCCTCAACCCCGGCGACCTCGGCGCGGCCTTCCAGCAGCTCGGGCAGATGCTCTCCTTCGAGGGCGGCCCGGTGAACTGGGACCTCGCCCTGAACATCGCCCGGCAGACCGTCATCGCCGAGCCCGCCGAGGGCAAGAGCAAGGACCGCTCCGTCGGCGCCGTCGAGCGCGCCGCCGTCGAGGAGGCCGTGCGCCTGGCCGACCTCTGGCTCGACGGCGTCACCGAGTTCCCCTCCGGCGCCGGCACCGCCGTCGCCTGGAGCCGCGCCGAGTGGATCGAGGCCACCCTCCCGGTCTGGAAGGACCTCGTCGACCCGGTCGCCGAGCGCGTCGGCACCGCCATGGGCGGCGTCCTGCCCGAGGAGATGCAGGCCATGGCCGGCCCGCTGATGGGCATGATGCGCTCCATGGGCGGCGCCATGTTCGGCACCCAGATCGGCCAGGCGCTCGGCGCCCTGGCCGGCGAGGTGGTCGGCTCCACCGACGTCGGCCTGCCGCTCGCCCCGGCCGGCAAGGCCGCCCTGCTGCCGCAGAACGTCGCCGAGTTCGGCGAGGGCCTGAACGTGCCCGCCGAGGAGGTCCGGCTCTACCTCGCCCTGCGCGAAGCCGCCCACCAGCGGCTCTTCGCCCACGTGCCGTGGCTGCGGGCCCACCTGCTGGGCGCCGTCGAGGCCTACGCGCGCGGCATCAAGGTCGACACCTCCCGCATGGAGGAACTCGTCGGCCAGCTCGACCCGAGCAACCCGGAGGCGCTCCAGGAGGCACTGGCCGGCGGCCTGCTCCAGCCCGAGGACACCCCCGAGCAGAAGGCCGCGCTCGCCCGCCTGGAGACCGCGCTCGCCCTAGTCGAGGGCTGGGTCGACGCCGTCGTGCACGCCGCCGCCGAACCCCACCTGCCGCAGGCCGGCGCCCTGCGCGAGACCGTCCGCCGCCGCCGCGCCGCCGGCGGGCCCGCCGAGCAGACCTTCGCCACCCTGGTCGGCCTGGAACTGCGCCCGCGCCGCCTGCGCGACGCCGCCCGGCTGTGGGCGCTGCTCGCCGACGCCCGCGGCGTCGAGGGCCGCGACGCCCTCTGGGAGCACCCCGACATGCTGCCCACCGCCGCCGACCTGGACGACCCGGACGCCTTCGTGCACCGCGGCAGCGGCGATCTGGAGGGCGGCTTCGACTTCGACGCCCTCGACAAGCTCCTCGGCGAGGCCGCGGCCGGCAAGCCCGACCTCAGCAAGCCCGAGCCGCCGAAGACCGACGAGGACGGCACCGACGGAAAGGGCGAGCCCACCGCATGACGGCCACCGGCACGGACGCGCCCACCCTGCACGCGGACGCCGTCCGCACCCTGACCGACTGGCGGCCCGCCGACCAGGACCAGGAACAGCTGCGGCTCGACTACCTCGCGCACCTGGCCGAGCAGCCCGAGGGCCTCTACCGGTCCTGCCTGCCCGCCCACATCACCGCGAGCGCGGCGGTCGTCGACCCGGCCGCCGGGCGGGTGCTGCTCACCCTGCACCCCAAGGTCGGCATGTGGCTGCAGATGGGCGGGCACTGCGAGCCCGGCGACGGCGACCTCGCCTCCGCCGCGCTGCGCGAGGCGGTCGAGGAGTCGGGCATCCCCGAGCTCACCCTGCTGCGGGAGAACGGTGCCCCCGTCCCCGCCAAGCTGGACCGGCACCTGGTCCGCTGCACCGGCAAGGACCGTCCGGAGAACACCCACCTGGACGTCCAGTACATCGCGATCGCCCCGGCCGGAGCGCAGGCGATGATCAGCGAGGAGTCGCTGGACCTGCGCTGGTTCGACTACGACCGGCTGCCGGAGCTGACCGACCACTCGGTGCGCGACCTGGTCGCCCGCGCGCGGCGGCTGACCGCCTGACCGGCTGAGGTGCGACGCGCCAAGGGGGCGCGGACCGATGCGGTCCGCGCCCTCTTTTCGTATGCCCGTATGACCGCCGCCCGCCCGCCTCAACCGCAGGAGGCCGCCGGATCCGGACCGGGCGCACCGTGCCGGGCACCCGGGATGTGCGGCAGCCGGGCGGCCGACACCACGCCCTCCAGATAGCCGCGAGCCCGCTCCGTCCGGGGGTAGGCCTCCAGCAGCGCCCAGAACGCCGGGCCGTGGTCCGGCACCAGCAGGTGCGCCAGCTCGTGCAGCAACACGTAGTCCAGCACGTACTCCGGCATGCCCTGCAGCCGGTGGGACAGCCGGATCGTCCCCTCACTCGGGGTGCAGGAGCCCCAGCGCGAGTTCTGGTTGGTCACCCAGCGGACCTGCACCGGCTGGGCCCGGCCGTCCAGATGGGCGGCCGACAGCTCCCGGGCCCGGGCCATCAGGGCATCGTCCCCGAGGATCCGCCGGCGCTCCTGGGCGGCGAGCTTCTCCAGCATCTGCGCGACCCAGCGCTGCTCCTCCGCGTGCGACAGCCGGGCCGGGATCAGCACGACGGTGCGGTCGCCCTCGCGGTAGGCGGAGACGGTACGGCTGCGGCGGGCACTGCGGCGCACCTCGACCCGGCTGCGGTCGTGCGCCTCGGGCGGCACCGCTCCGGCGGGCGGGTGCTGCGGCCTCGACTGCTGCTTGTCGTGCGGCTTCTCGCGCTGCTTCTCGTCCGGGCGCCCGCGTGTGCTCGGCGTCGCCGTCTGGGACCCGGACGCTGCACGGGCACGCCGACGCGACGCCGGTGGATGGGAGTCCCGCTCGGCTGCCATGGCACACGACGTTACCCGGTACGGCTGACAGAAGTCCGGTGCCGTGGCCGAAATCTTTCATGGAGCGATCGGGAACGAAAGGCCGACGGGGGGTGTCCGGAAACCGACGCCAGGAGGGATGGGCGGTTATCCACAGGGCTCGCGAACAGATGGTGTGATCATGCCCCCGGGCCTGTGGATAACCTTCCGCACGCCATCGGCGCGATGGGGCATGCTGCGGTCAGCCGTCCGGAAACGATCGGAAGGGAGATCGTCGTGCGCCTCGTGCTCAAGCCCGCCCTGTCCCGCAGCTGGCGGGACTCCGAGACCCTGCAGTTCGGCACCGTCACCCGGTACGCCGGAGTGCTCGGCAACGCCGACAAGACGCTGTGCGCGTTCCTCGACCTGCTCGACGGAACGCGCGACCGGCCCGAGCTGCTGTCCGCCGGCGAGCGGATCGGGCTCGGCCGCGAACCTGCCGACACCCTGCTGAGCGAACTGGAGGAGACCGGGCTGCTCGACGACGCGGAGGCGACCGACAAGGCACTGTCCCGCTTCCCCCTGCCCCACCGGGACATCCTCAGGCCCGACCTCGCCTCGCTGTCCCTGGTCCACTCCGGCCCGGGCGCGGCACCGGCCGTCCTGGCCCGCCGGTCCGAGGCCCGGATCGAGGTACGCGGCGCCGGCCGGGTCGGCGCGGCCGTCGCCGCGGTGCTCGCCGCCGGCGGCGCCGGCAGCGTCACCGTGGCCGACAGCGGACGGGTCCAGCCCGGCGACTGCTCCCCTGCGGGACTGCCGCCCACGGACATCGGGCGGCTGCGCTCGACC
Source organism: Kitasatospora sp. NPDC023176 (assembly GCF_055560495.1). Classification (NCBI taxonomy): domain Bacteria; kingdom Bacillati; phylum Actinomycetota; class Actinomycetes; order Kitasatosporales; family Streptomycetaceae; genus Kitasatospora; species Kitasatospora sp. NPDC023176. The sequence goes on from NZ_JBVHIP010000013.1 coordinate 20,058, forward strand.
GTCGCCCGGGAGGCCGTCCAACGGGCCGCAGGGCGCCCAGTGGTCCCGGTGCCACGGCGGAAGAACGACGACCCGCCACCCGACTTCGTGGTCCTCGCCCCGCGGGACGGCAGCGCCGCCTTCGCGGGCGGGACGTACGAGGCCCGGCTGCTGCTCCGGGCCGGGGTGCCGCACCTGTACGTGGGCGTGGTCGAGGAGTTCGGCATCATCGGACCACTGGTGATCCCGGGGCGATCGGCCTGCGGACACTGCCTGGTGCTGCGGCGGGAGGACGAGGACGCCGACTGGCCGAGAGTCCTCGCGCAACTGGCGGACAACGGCCCCGGCCGGGCCCGCACACCGGCCTGCGACACGGCCCTGGCGACGACCGTCGCCGGACTGGCCGCGCTGCACGTCCAGGTGTACCTGGACGGCGGCCGACCGCCCAGCGTCGACGGCTGGTGCGAGATCTCGGCGGGCGACGGAATGCCCCGCCGCCTGCGGCTACGAGGACACCCGGACTGCGGCTGCCTGTGGCAGCCGCTGCCCCCGGGCTGAGGAGGAGGGAGGAACCAGGACGAACGCGCCGGGCCCGGGCCCGGCGGCTGCGGGGCTCAGCAGCCGCCCGACCCGAGGACCGGACCGACACGGGCACAGAGCCCGTGGCCAGGCGAGCCCATGGCCAGGCGAGCCCATGGCCAGGCGAGCCCATGGCCAGGCGAGCCCATGGCCAGGCGAGCCCATGGCCAGGCGAGCCCATGGCCCGGGGCCCGCCGGGGGGGGCCGCGCCGCGGCGGGATAATGCGGCAGGCGTAAAGAAGGGGCG
>NZ_JBVHIP010000013.1:20872-203779 GCF_055560495.1 Kitasatospora sp. NPDC023176
CGGCCCTGGCGCGCCCTTGGCCCGGCGCCCCCTGGCCCCGGCGACCCCATGGCCAGGCGAGCCCATGGCCCGCGCCCTGCCTGGGGGCAGGGCGCGGGCCGGAGAAGCGGGAGCCGCTGTTCCGAGGTGCGGGGCGATCGTGGGAGGTGGGTGGGCAGGCGGCGAGTGAGGTGGGAGGAGGAGGGTGGGCGGGCGGGGGAGGGGGGAGGGGGCGGGCCCCCGGAGCGTCAACAAGGTGCCCCGGGGGTCACCGCCCCCCGGCCCCCGAGAAATACCGCCGGAAGCAGCCCGCGAAGCGGGCACAATGGCCTAGTGATGGTGGGCCGTCCGGCGTCGGGGGGCCAGGGGATTGGAGGCCCGGGTGAGCGATCTTCCGCGCAAGGCAGTGACCCGCACAGCACGGCTCGCCGCGCTGCCGCTGGGGATAGCCGGCCGTGCCACGCTCGGGCTGGGCAAGCGCATCGGCGGCCGGTCCGCCGAAGTGGTGACGGCCGAGCTCCAGCAGGCGACCGCCGACCAGCTGTTCAAGGTCCTGGGCGAGCTCAAGGGCGGGGCGATGAAGTTCGGGCAGGTGCTCTCCGTCTTCGAGGCCGCACTGCCCGAGGAGGTCGCCGGGCCGTACCGGGCCGCGCTCACCAAACTGCAGGACGCCGCTCCCCCGATGCCCGCCGCCAAGGTGCACACGGCGCTCGCCCAGCGGCTCGGGGACGGCTGGCGCGAGCTGTTCCTTGAGTTCGACGACCGCCCGGCGGCGGCCGCGTCGATCGGCCAGGTGCACCAGGCGGTCTGGCACGACGGCAGACGGGTCGCGGTGAAGGTGCAGTACCCGGGCGCGGGGGACGCGCTGCTCGCCGACCTCTCCCAGCTGAGCCGGGTCGCCTGGCTGCTCGGCCCGCTGATCCCCGGGCTGGACATCAAGCCGCTGATCACCGAGTTGCGCGAGCGCGTCTCGGAGGAGCTGGACTACGAGTTGGAGGCCCAGGCCCAGCGCCGGCACGCCGAGGAGTTCGCGGGCGACCCGGACATCGTGGTGCCGGTCGTGGTGGCGCAGGCCGACCAGGTGCTGGTCACCGAGTGGATGGACGGCACCCCGCTGGCCGAGGTGATCGCCAACGGCACTCAGGAGGAGCGCGACCGCGCCGGCCGGCTGCTGGCCCGGTTCCTGTTCGCCGGGCCGTCCCGGACCGGTCTGCTGCACGCGGATCCGCACCCGGGCAACTTCCGGCTGCTGAAGGACGACGGCCCGGTCGAGGGCTGGCGCCTGGGTGTGCTGGACTTCGGCACGGTGGACCGGCTGCCCGGCGGGCTGCCCGCGCCGATCGGGGCCTCGCTGCGGATGGCCCTGGACGGGGACGCGGCAGGCGTGCTGAAGATGCTGCGTGAGGAGGGCTTCGTGAAGCCCTCGGTCCAACTGGATCCGGACGCGGTGCTGGACTACCTGCTGCCGATCATCGAGCCTGCCGCGGTGGACAGCTTCCACTTCACCCGGGCCTGGATGCGGGCCCAGGCGGCCCGGATCGCCGATCCGCGCTCGCCCGCCTACAACCTGGGCAAGCAGCTGAACCTGCCGCCCTCGTACCTGCTGATCCACCGGGTGACGTTGAGCACCATCGGGGTGCTGTGCCAGCTGGGCGCCAAGGCACCGTTCCGGGCCGAGATGCTGGAGTGGCTGCCCGAGTTCGCCGGTGAGCGGCCCGCGGAGCCGGCCGAGCCGGTGGCCGTCCCCGCGAAGCGCACCGGCACGGCGGCCAGGAAGAGCACCAAGCCCACCCGCCCCTGAGCCGCCCCACAGCCACGACGGCCACGCCAACCACGTCGGCCCGCCGCAGCCGACGGCGCCGGCCCACGACAACAGCCCACGACAACGGCCGCAGGCCGCTCCCCGGAACGGGGGGCGGCCTGCGGCACGACGGGGGTCAGTCGGATCGGCGGCGAGCCGCCTGCGTCCGGCGCGTCACATCAGCGCGACGGCGAGCGCCTTGCGGGCCCGGAGGGAGGCCCGCTCAGCCCGCTGCCGGAGCCTGCGGGCCCGGACGACCCGGCTGACGAGGCGTTGCTCCTCCGCCTCGTGGAGCCTGTCTTGCATATGGGCACGGGCCAGGGATTCATGCAGGAGTTGCATTTCGAGGGTCCTGTTCTGGATCTGAAGTTCGGTGGTCTGCTCAGCGCGGACGGTCGGATCGATGGCGGCGGGGGTCATGTGGTGGTCCTGCTCGTGGTGCGTGCTCGGGAATGAAATGGTGCGGGCTGCTGCGTCGGCCTTGGCGGCGGCCATCCGTACGGATCGGCGGAGGGCGCTGTCCAGCGGGGGCTGCTCTCCCCGGCGGACCGCCCTGGCTTCGTGGGCGGGGTTCACGCCATGACCTCGGTCTTGCGCGGACGGCCACGCGGCCGCTTGCGGGCCACGACGACGCCCTGGACGAAGAGCTCGCCGCCCCAGACGCCCCACGGCTCGCGCCGCTCCAGGGCGCCGGCCAGGCAGACCTCCTTCACCGGGCAGGTGCCGCAGAGGGACTTCGCGTACTCGACGTCGGCGGGCGTCTCGGCGAAGAAGACCTCCGGGTCGAAGGCGCGGCACGGGATGGGGAGACCGAGCGCCTCGGCCTGCTCGATCGAGTTGAGCTGCATGAACGGAACCTCCGGAGGGTCGGCCTGGTCGGCCTCGTTGATCTGGCTTGTCGGCGGTACGGACGGGATGGGCGGCGTGATGACCGTGGACACTGTTGGCGTCTTCCTCGTCTTCTCAGTGGTTCCGGCCCAGTGGACTGGTGGGGCTGGGCCGGAGGCCCCGGAGGGCCTGGGTGGTCTTGCGTACCGGACAAAACAGAAGGGCCGCGGATCCCGGTGTGACGGGTTCCGCGGCCCTGGAGGTGCCGACCTGAGGCTGACTCAGGTTCGTTCTCTCCAGGGTTCAGGGCCGCGGAAGGCCCACATCCGGATGGCCTTGGCGCCGGTAAAGGCGGCCAGGACCTGGTTGATCTGCTGCTTGTTCTGCTTCTGGGCGTTCCCGGCACCGATGACCTGCGCATAGTCGCCATGCATGGCGGCGACTACGGCTGACTTCGGTGCCTGGAGCGGTCGCTCGTCGCACTCGGGACGCGACGTGCCGACCGGCGCCCAGTCACGGGACAGACCGGTCTCGACAGCGGTGCCTTCGACACTCCTGCCGCCCGCGAGGCACAGATCAGTGTGTCCAAGACCACTGACAGCGGAGGCGACGGAGACACCGGTGGTGCCGAGACCCAGACCGGTTCCACCGAGCTCGGCGTGCGCCCGCAGACGGGCGGCACGCAGGGAGGCAGCGACAACGGTCTGGCCAGTCATTTTGGTGATCATGATGTTTCCCACTGTCTTCGCCTCCTCTCGGCGTCTCGCGGAGCCTGGTTCCCCTGGCTCCGAATGTTCGGATGTCTGTCTCGGTGAAGCTGTGTGGCGAGGGGGATCGGCACAGGTGTCACCCCGTGCGACCGCGTCCCCTTGACCGCTCCGGCAGGCTATTGCGCTCCCGGTATGCCGCGCAAACTATTTTTCACGCGAGTTCACGGGACGCCATCGACGGCGCGATCCGCGCGACCTTCCGCGGCGGTTGTGAAGTCCCCCGAGCAGTCCCCTGGACCGCGCCCGTGCCGGCTCAAGCCGGATCGACCGGACCGTCGTCCTCGACGCCGTCCGGATCCTCCTCGGGCTCCTCCCCCGCACACAACGAGAGCACGGCTGCCCCGTACTTGTCCAGCTTCATGGCGCCGACCCCCGAGATCAGGGCCAGGTCCTGGCGGCTGGCGGGCACGTCCTCGGCGATCGCCATCAGCGTCGCGTCGGTGAACACCACGTAGGCCGGGGCGCCCTGCTTCTTCGCCTGGCCGGCCCGCCACTCGCGCAGCCGTTCGTACAGCGCCTCGTCCATCGTGGACGGGCAGTCCTCGCAGCGGCGCAGTTTGCGTTCGACGGCGTCGGTGAGCGGCTTGTCGCAGACCCGGCACTTGACCGGGCCGCGGACCCGTCGGCCGGCGGAGCGCTCGCCGGGCTCGATGCTCCCCCGGCCGCCCCGCGCGCCGGTGCGTGCGCCCGGGGCGGCGGAGCCGGGGCGCAGCCCGTCCATGAAGCGGCTGGGCTTGCGGGAGGCGCGGCCGCCCGGGGAGCGGGAGAGGGCCCAGGAGAGGCTGAGGTGCTTGCGGGCGCGGGTGACGCCGACGTAGAGGAGGCGGCGCTCCTCCTCGACCTGTTCGTCGGTCTTGGCGTAGATGATCGGCAGGGTGCCCTCGGTGAGGCCGACGAGGAAGACGGCGTCCCATTCGAGGCCCTTGGCGGCGTGCAGGGAGGCGAGGGTGACGCCTTCGACGGCGGGTGCGTGCTGGGCGGCGGCGCGGGCGTCGAGTTCGGCGACGTAGGCGGCGAGGTCGGTGCCCAGGCCCTCGGCGGTGCGGGTGCGCTCGAACTCCTCGGCGAGGCGGACGAGGGCGGCGAGGGACTCCCAGCGGTCGCGGACGGCGCCGGAGCCGGCCGGCGGTTCGGGGGTGAAGCCTCGGCTGGCGAGGACGGCGCGGACCTGGCCGGCGAGGTCGGGGGCGCCGGCGGTGAGCGGGTCGGCGGCGGCGCGGGCGGCGCCGCGCAGCAGGACGCCGGCGTCGCGGACCTCGGGACGCTCGAAGAACCGTTCGGCGCCCTTGAGCTGGTAGGGGACGCCGAGGTCGGCGAGGGCCTGTTCGTAGACCTCGGACTGGCCGTTGGTGCGGAACAGGACGGCGATCTCGCTGGCGCGCACGCCGGCGGCGAGGAGGTCCTTGATCCGGCGGGCGGTGGTCTCGGCCTCGGTGGGTTCGTCCTCGTACTCGGTGTAGACCGGTTCGGGGCCGGCCTCGCGCTGGGAGACGAGTTCCAGGCGGTGGCGGGCGGCCTCGCCGCGGGCCTGGGAGAGCAGCCCGTTGGCGAGGTGGACGACCTGGGGGGTGGAGCGGTAGTCGCGGACGAGCTTGACGACGGCGGCCTGGGGGTGGCGGCTGCGGAAGTTGAGCAGGTAGTCGGGGGTGGCGCCGGTGAAGGAGTAGATGGTCTGGCTGGCGTCGCCGACGACGCAGAGGCTGGCGCCGCCGTCGGGGCCGGTCCACCGGTCGAGCAGGCGCTGCTGGAGCGGGGAGACGTCCTGGTACTCGTCGACGGTGAAGTGCCGGTACTGGCTGCGGACCTGGTCGGCGATGTCGGGGCGGTCCTCCAGGATGGCCGCGGTGAGCAGCAGGACGTCCTCGAAGTCGATGTTGCCGCGGCGGCTCTTGGTCTCCTCGTAGACCCGGTAGACCTGGGCGGTCTCGGCGGGGTCGCGGGGGGCGTCGCGGCCGGACTTGGCGACGGCGGCGGGGTAGTCCTCGGGGGCGGTCTGGGTGACCTTGGCCCATTCGATCTCGGCGGTGAGGTCGCGCAGTTCGGTGCGCTGGACGCGCAGTCCGCAGCGGCCGGCGGCCTCGGCGACGAGCTGGACCTTGCGTTCGAGGAGCTGGGGCACCGGGCCGCCGATGGCGCGGGGCCAGAAGTACTGGAGCTGGCGCAGGGCGGCGGCGTGGAAGGTACGGGCCTGGACGCCGTCGGCGCCGAGCTGGCGCAGTCGGCCGCGCATCTCGCCGGCGGCGCGGGCGGTGAAGGTGACGGCGAGGACCTGCTGGGGCTGGTAGACGCCGCTGCGCACGCCGTAGGCGATGCGGTGGGTGATGGCGCGGGTCTTGCCGGTGCCGGCGCCGGCCAGGACGCAGACGGGGCCGTGCAGGGCGGTGGCGACGGCGCGCTGTTCGGGATCGAGCCCGGCGAGCACGGCGTCGGGGCCCGTGGCGACGCCGGGGTCGGCCCACGGGGAGCCGTGGGGGCCGTCGTAGGGGCTGCCGCTCAAGAGGTCATCCTGCATGCGTTCCATCCTCTCAGCCCGCCGGGACAACCCGGGCGGGGTTGTCCACAGGCCCGGTGTGATCGCAGGATGATCGCTCCGCTCTCGTGGGGATCCACCCCTGCGGAGCCGGTCCGCGTGCAGGTCCGAGTGCAGGTCCGCGCCCGGTCCACGCCCGGTCCGCGCCCCTTCGGGTTCCGGTCGGAATGCCTGCCGCCCGGTGGACGTTGCGGGTGTGAGACCGTACGAACCCCTCTTTCGAAGGAGCCCCCTCGATGTCCGGCACCGTGACGATGTACAGCACGACCTGGTGTGGTTACTGCAACCGGCTCAAGAGCCAGCTGGACCGTGAAGGCATCGGCTACACCGAGATCAACATCGAGGAGGACCCGGCGTCGGCGGCGTTCGTCGAGTCGGTGAACAACGGCAACCAGACGGTGCCGACGGTGCTGGTCCAGCCGGTGGGCGGCGGCGAGCGGGTCGTGATGACCAACCCGAGCCTGATCCAGGTCAAGAAGGCCCTGGCCGCCTGAGACGGCGGTGGCGGGCGGTGGACCGCGACCACGGGTCGGCACGCGTCACGGCGCGTCGGCCCGGGCCGGGTCGACCGGGGCGGCGGGGGCGGGCAGGGTGGTGCGCGCGCCGAGGTCGCCGATGCCGTAGACGAGCCGGCTGCGGTCGGCGGAGTAGCGGGTCTCGATGACCCGGACGGGGCCGCGCCGGTCGTAGGTGACGCGGGTCTGGACCATGAGCGGGACGCCGGGGCCGCCCTGGAACCACTGGGCCTCCTCGGGGCCGGGCATCCGGGCGACGAGGTGGTCGACGGCGCCGATCTCGGTGCGGCCGAGGGTGGCGAGGACGGCTTCGTCCCCGCCGTCGACGGGGTCGGGTTCCATCAGCGGGGTGCCGGCGGCGAGTCCGGCCCGGTAGTGGCTCTCCTCGATGGAGTACGGCTCACGGTCGAGCAGGCGCAGCTGGCGGCGGACCACGATGGCCTCGCCGGGGCGCAGGCCGAGGCGTTCGGCGATGTCGACGCGGGCCCGGACGATCATCATCTCGAAGTCGGTGCTGAGTTCGCGCCCGGCTTCGGCGGCTTCGCCGAGGTAGACGGTGGAGGGCGCGGCGAGGCAGTCGCGCGGCGCGGGGGGCAGGGTGGGTCCGTAGGCGCGGTGGTCGAGCACGGGGTGTTCGCGCAGGTAGGTGCCCTTGCCCTGGAGGCGGACGAGTCGGCCCTCGTTGACCAGGACGTCGACGGCCAGCCGGACGGTGTTGCGGGCGACGCCGTACTGGCGTTCCAGTTCGCTCTCGACCGGGAGGGCGGCGTCGGTGGTGAACTCGCCCTCGGCGATCCGGCGGCGCAGGTCCGCGGCGAGGCGCTGGTATTTGGGGGATTGGGCGGTGCCCCGGGGGATTGTCACCCGAGTGAATGTAGCGAGCGCGGTGACGCGGTTTCAGCCGTTTCCGGCAATGTCGTCCGCGCGGGTTGACGGTGGGGGCCCGGAAGTGTCCTGCGGTAGCAGAACTGGCCCGTCCGGCCACGAACAGCTGGTCGTGAGGGATTCGGGAAGGGCTTGGAAAGGAAATCGGGGGCGCGCGGCATAAGCCGCACGCCCCCTCAGGCACAGAAGTGCACAGCAGTGCACGGCAGTACCGGGAATTCGTACAGGATTACCAGCGCGCCGCCGACGGCAGCGGCTCGCCGTACCAGAGTTCGACCAGGTGGCGGGCGATCGAGATGCCGGAGGGCGGCAGGATCTCACCGGCCTCCATTCCGGCCCGCAGCTCCTCGCGGGAGAACCAGCGCGCCTCGGCCAGCTCCTCGCCATCCACGGTGATGTCGGTGCCGCCGGGCAGGGCCTTGCCGGTGAAGCCGAGCATCAGGCTGGACGGGAACGGCCAGGGCTGGCTGGCGACGTAGTGGACCTCGCCGACCCGCACCCCCGCCTCCTCGTGCACCTCGCGCGCCACCGCCTGCTCGATCGACTCCCCCGGCTCGACGAAACCGGCCAGCGTGGACCAGCGGCCCTCCGGCCAGAGCGCCTGGCGGCCGAGCAGGCAGCGGTCCTGCTCGTCGGTGATCACCATGATCACCGCCGGGTCGGTGCGCGGGTAGTGCTCGGCCGCGCAGGAGGTGCAGCGCCGCACGTGCCCGGCGCCGGCCTTCTCGGTCGGGTGGCCGCAGCGCGAGCAGAAGCTGTGCAGCCGGTGCCAGTGCTCCAGGGCGACGGCGTGCACCAGCAGGCCGGCGTCGCGGTCGGACAGCATCGTGCCGACCTCGCGCAGTCCGGCCGGGCGGGCGTCGCCGTCCAGCCGGCCGGGCAGGCTCTCGCCGGCCAGAGCGAAGTAGGAGACGCCCTCCGCGTCGGTGCCGAGGAAGTAGCGGTCCCCGGTCTGCGGCGCCTCGAAGGAGGGCAGGAGGACGAGTTCGGTGCCCTCGGCGGTGTCGACGACGAAGGCCTCGCCCCCGGCGATCGGCAGCACCCGGGTGGCGGGGTGGCTCCAGGCGGCCGCCAGCCAGGGCTCGTCGACCCGGTGCTCGGCCGCCCGGTCCACCCCGGCCCTGGCCAGGGCCAGGGCCCGCGGACGCTCGGTCTCAGGCACGGTGCTCACTTCGTTCCATCCCCACGTGGTGAATCATCCGGATGAGTGATCTGACTGCCATGGTGCGAAAGCGAGCGCGAGAGCTCGCTCACGCGCCGGGCCTGAAGTTCTCGGCCAGGTCGCCCCACAGGTAGGCGGCGGTCTCGACGCCCTTGGCCAGCAGGTCCAGTTCGACCTTCTCGTTGACCGAGTGCCAGCCGTCCGAGGGCACCGAGATGCCGAGGAACAGCACCGGCGCGCCCAGCACGTCCTGGAGGTCGGCCGCGGGACCCGAGCCGCCCTCGCGGGTGAAGAGGATCTTCTGCCCGAAGGCGCGGCCCATCGCGCGGACGGTGGACTGCAGCGCCGGGTGGTCCAGCGGGGTCAGACAGGGCCGGGTCGCGCCGGGGAAGACCAGCTCGTGCCGGATGCCCTCGGGGACCTGCTCGGCGACCCAGGCCCGGACCGCCTCGCGGACCTTCTCCACCTCCTGTCCGGCGACCAGCCGGAAGGACAGCTTGAGGTGGGCCGAGGACGGCACGATGGTCTTGCCGCCGGGGCCGGTGTAGCCGCCCCAGATGCCGTTGACCTCGGCGGTCGGACGGGCCCAGACCCGCTCCAGGGTGGAGTACCCGGCCTCGCCGCGGGTGCCGTACGACTTGGCGACGCGCAGCCACTGCGCCTCGTCGAAGGGCAGCTCGGCGAACAGCTCGCGCTCGCGCTCGGTCAGCTCCACGACCCCGTCGTAGAAGCCCGGGATCGCGACCCGGCGGTCGGCGTCGTGCAGGGCGGCGGCCAGCTCGGCCGCGACCTGGGCCGGGTTGGGGACGGCGCCGCCGAAGGAGCCGGAGTGGATGTCGGTGTCCGGCCCGTACAGGTCGAGCTGGGCGTCGGCGAGGCCGCGCATGCCGGTGCACACGGTCGGCGTGGTCTCGGACCACATGCCGGTGTCGGAGATGACCACCACGTCGGCGGCCAGCCGGCCGGCCTCGCGCCGGACCAGGTCGGCGAAGTGCGGCGAGCCGGACTCCTCCTCGCCCTCGACCAGCAGCTTGAGGTTGACGGCCGGCGCGGTGCGGCCGGTGGCGGCCAGGTGGGCGCGCACGCCCAGGGTGTGGAAGAACACCTGGCCCTTGTCGTCGGCGGCGCCGCGCGCGTACAGCCGGTCGCCGACCACGGTCGGGGTGAACGGCTCGGTGTCCCAGCCGTCCTCCTTGGCGGCGGGCTGCACGTCGTGGTGCCCGTAGACCAGGACGGTCGGCGCGGACTCGTCCCCGGACGGCCACTCGGCGAACACCGCCGGCAGCCCGTCGGTCTCCCACACCTCGGCCACCGGGAAACCGGTGTCGCGCAGCTTGGCGGCCAGCCAGTCGGCGGAGCGCCGCACGTCGCCGGCGCGCTCCGGATCGGCGGAGACCGAGGGGATGGCGAGCCACTCGGAGAGGTCGGCGAGGAACGCGGCCTGGTGCTGGTCGATGTAGGAGCGGACGGCGCTGTCCGGGGTTCTCGTCATACCGACGACTGTAGTTCGCCCGTGCGGGTGCCCGCCCCGGCCCTCCGGTTGCCGGACGCGGTCGGGGCTGTAACCTCCGTCACCCCCGCCGCCGGGAAGGGCGCACGGGGGTGACGGGAGAGCGCTACGGGCCTCAGCCGGTGCGGCGCAGCAGCGAGATCCGCGAGCGGGTGAGGACCGCGGCCAGGCCGGCGGCGAGCAGTGGCAGCACCACGACGGTGGCGGCGACGGTGGGCCAGGGGAAGACCACCGACGACCTGTCGGCGATCTCCTGGGGGCTCATCCCGGGGACGGTGCCCGCCAGGCCCTGGACCTTGCGCAGGGCCACGGCCGGCAGGACGCCGCAGACGGTGCCGAGCAGGGCCCCCATGGCGGCGATCACCCCGCACTGGAAGCCGGACAGCGAGCGCCGGATGCGCGGTTCGGCGCCGACCGCGGCGAGGGTGGTCAGGTCGCGCTGGGAGTCGGCGGCGGCCAGTCCGGTGGCGATGCCGGCGGCGCCGAGGGCGACCAGGGCGGCGAAGCCGGACAGGCCGAGGCCGATCAGTCCGGCCCGGGACTGGTAGCCGCGCTCCACCGAGAACTGGCTGCGCTCGCTGACCTTGGCCAGTGCGCCGTTGGCCTTCTGCTCGGCGGCGTCGGTGGGCGCGTTGGCGGGCAGCCAGACCGAGCCGGCCGGGGTGGTGCCGAGGCCGAGCCGGGTGGCGGCGTCGGGGCTGAGCACGGCCTGGCCGGGGGCCGGGACCGTGGGGTGGGCGAGGACGGCGTCGACGGTGTGCTCGGTGCGCACGGGCTTGGTCATGGTCGTGCCGCCGCTGGCGTTGTAGTCGACCGGCTCGCTGGTCTCGATGACGAGCTTGCCGTCCTTGACGTAACGCGGGTCGAAGACGACGGCCTTGCCGGCCGCGAGGGCCTGGTCGGCGGCCGGGTCGGTGACGCCGTAGAGGTTGCGCAGGAGGGTGGCGTCGCCGGCCGTCAGGGTGCTGAAGTGGTTGCCGCCGTGTTCGCGGACCTGGCAGCGCGGGTCGGCGGAGAGGATCCGGTTGATCTCCTCGTTGGTGCGCACGGTGTCGCCCTCGTAGGCGGGGCAGCGCAGTTCCGCGGGCAGTTCGACCCGGACGTAGCCGCAGGACCGGCCCCCCGAGCAGTCGCCCTTGTAGGTGACCCGGGCGACGTCGGCGCGCGGGCCGGCGTCGGGGATGGCGCGTTCCACGGTGTCGCGCAGCTGGGGCAGCAGCTTGGCGTCGTTGTCGCCGATCCAGCCGCCGAGCATGATGGCGCCGGCGGGGCCGGCGGCGACGTATTCGCGGCGCTGCTGGTCGTCGTAGCTGGCGAGGTAGATGCTGACCGCGACGGAGCCGGCGACGGCGGCCATCACGGCGGCGACGGCGGGCGCGGTGCGGCCGCGGTGGCGGACGGAGTCGCGCAGGGCGAGCCGGGGGCCGAGCGAGAGCCAGCGGCCGAGCTTGCCGAACAGGCCGACCAGGTACGGGGTGAGGGCGACCATGCCGAGCTCGGCGATGGCGGAGCCGCCGAGGACGGCGAGGCTGCGGCTGGCGAAGCCGCTGGTGGCGCCGAGCAGGGCGAGGGCCGTGCCGCCGGCGAGCATCAGCAGGCCGAGCAGGGCGAGTCGGCGGCTCGGGGGCTTGAGCGAGTCGCGGCCGGTGAGCGCGGCGACGACGTCCTGGCGGGAGGCCTGGACGGCGGGTACGACGGCGGCGAGCAGTCCGGTGACCAGGCCGACCAGGAGCACGCCGAGCAGGTCGAGCGGCTGCAGGTTGAAGTGGCCGAAGCGCTGGCCGGCGTAGTCCTCGGCCTGGGTGCGCAGCAGGGCGACCAGGGCGACACCGAGGCCCAGGCCGATGGCGGCGCCGGTGACGCCGAGGACGACGCCGCCGCCGAGGACGACCGCGCGGACGTTGGCGCGGTCACCGCCGGCCGCGGCGAGCAGGCCGAGCTGCCGCCGGGAGCGCCGGGCCCCGACGGCGAAGGCGGGGCCCGCGAGGAGCACGATCTCCAGCAGGGCCATGCCGGCGACCGTGCCGAGGATGACGACGGAGGTGCGGTCGAGGAAGGCGGTGGCGCCGCCGCTGTGCTGGTCCATCTGGACGTAGTAGGGGACGTCGGCGCGGGCGGGCGGGTCGAGCAGGACGGTGCGGGAGGCGACGGTGAAGCCGTAGCCGTTGAGTTCGGTGACCTTGGCCCAGTCGAGGGTGGCGCCGGCGGGGAGTTTGACCAGCCAGCGGGTGGCGGTGTCGGAGCCCTTGGCGTGGCCGGGGCCGGGAGCCTGGCCGGGGTTCTGGCCCTGGTCCGTGCCGGGGGCGCCGGCCAGCGGTCCGATCAGGGCGCCGGGCCGGGCGATGAGTTCGGTGGCCTTGAGGTCGCCGGGGAACTCGACGGCGGCGGTGAGGGTGAAGGGGGTGGACTCCAGTCCGCGCACGGTGGTGCGGTCGCCGAGCTTGAGGCCGGAGCGGTTGAGGAACTCGCGGGTGACGGCGGCCTCGTGGTCGTTGGCGGGGGCGCGGCCCTGGACCACGTTGACCCGGCCGTTCCAGACCGGGTCGGTCAGGTCGGCTTCGCTGGTCTGGGTGGTGAGCAGGCCCTCGGCGCTGCTCGCCGCCGTGCTGGGGCCGGCCTGGTCGGGCACCAGGGTGCTGCCGGGTGGGAGCAACTGCCGTGCCAGCTCGCCGGGTTCGGTGTTCAGGGAGCGCTGTTGGGCGGGGGTGTAGACGGGGGCGGCGCCGTCCTTGGCCTCGTACTTGGGGTTGTCGGTGATGGCGCCTTCGTCGGGGTTGGGGGCCTGCTTGACGGCGGCGCCGCGTTCGCTCAGGTTGAGTTCGGCGTCGGACTGGCCCATGATCCGCACGACCCGTTCGGCGGGTTCGAGGGTGGAGCTGCGGTAGAACACGTCGGCGCCGGTGACGCCGAGGACGGGCAGCGCGACCATCGCGATGACCAGGGCGCTGCGGCCCTTGGCGCGCAGGGCGTCGCGGCGGGCGATGCGCAGGGCGAGCCGCCAGGCGCTGAGCTTCACTCGTCCACCTGCTTGCTGTTCGCGGCGGCGCTGACGAGCAGGCTGGCGGCGTCCTGGCTGACGGACTCGTCGACCATCCGGCCGTCGCGCAGGAAGACGACGCGGTCGGCCCAGGCGGCGTGCCGGGCTTCGTGGGTGACCATCATGGCGGCGGCGCCGGCGTCGCAGCGGGCGCGCAGGACGGCGAGGACGGCCTCGCCGGTGGTGGAGTCGAGGGCGCCGGTGGGTTCGTCGGCGAGGACGAGGCGGCGGTCGCCGATCAGGGCCCGGGCGATGGCGACGCGCTGCTGCTGGCCGCCGGACATGTCGTCGGGGAAGCGGTCGGCGAGTTCGGGGATGCCGAGTTCCTCCAGGGCGGCGAGGGCCTCGCGGCGGGCGGCGCGGGCGGACAGGCCGTCGAGTTCGCGCGGCAGCGAGATGTTCTCGGCGGCGGTGAGGGCCGGTATCAGGTTGTAGTCCTGGAAGACGTAGCCGACGGAGCGGCGGCGGACCTGGGCGAGCTTCTTGCGGGTGAGTCCGCCGAGGGCGACGCCCTCGACCAGGACCTGGCCGGTGCTCGGGCTGTCCAGGCCGCCGGCGAGGGTGAGCAGGGTCGACTTGCCGGAGCCGGAGGGGCCCATGACGGCGACGAACTCGCCGGGGTGGACCTTGAGGTCGACGCCGCGCAGGGCCTGGACCTCGGCGGCGCCTTGGCCGTGGACGCGGGTGACGTTCTCCAGGTGCAGCACCGGTGTCGGCCGGGACTGTTGGGTGTGGGACACGGTTCCCCCCTTGTGCTGGGTACGGGTTCGGCGCCGCGGCGCCCGCCGGTGGTTCGGGTGGCGGGGCGCGGCCGCGGCGGCGGGTGGTTTCGGGTGGCCGGGGACGGCTGCCGCGAGTGGTGGTTCCGGGTGGCCGGGCACGGCTGCCGCGAGTGGTGGTTCCGGGTGGCCTGGCGCGGCCGCGGCGGCTCTAGGCGTTGCTGCGGCGGCCGAGCCGCTTGGGTTTCGCGGCGCCGTCGCGGGCGGCCTCGGCGGCGCGGGCCTGCTGGAGTTCGGCCTGCTGGGCGAGCCGGGTCTCACAGTGGTCGAGCCAGCGGATCTCGGCCTCGGTCTGGAAGATCAGCTGGTCGAGGACGAGCAGCCAGGCGAGTTCGTTGCTCTCCGAGGGCACGGTGCCGGGTCTGGTCTCGCCCGCCAGGGCGCGGCCCTTGAGCCGGGTGTAGTCCTGGAGCGCCTTGATGCTGTGCCGGCGCTGGCCCTGGACGACGGCGGAGACGTCCACCCCGGGGACGGTGACGGCCATGGCGAGCTTGATCGCCAGTTCGTCGCGCGGGGGGCTGGTCCGGGGCACCGGGGTGTCGAACCAGGCCCGCAGTTCGGTGCGGCCGGCGTCGGTGACGGCGTAGAACTGGTGGCCCTCCTCGTCCTCGCCGGCGGCTTCGACGAGGCCGTCGCGTTCGAGTCGGGACAGCGTGGTGTAGACCTGCCCGACGTTGAGCGGCCAGGTGGCGCCGGTGCGCGCCTCGAACTCGGTGCGCAGCTGGTAGCCGTAGCGGGGGCCCTGGTCGAGCAGGGCGAGCAGACCGTGGCGGATGGACATACTCAGTATGTATACCCGGTATGCCCCACGGCCTCAAGCCGAGCCCCCTCCGGTACCGTCGTGCGGTGTGAGCCAGTTGCGCATCGCCACCTTCAACCTGTTGCACGGTCAGCCGCTCGCCCCGGACGGCGCGCCACTGCCCTACCCGGCCGACGCCGGAGGCCCGTTGGCGCAGGCGGTGGCCGCACTGGACGCCGACGTACTGGCCCTGCAGGAGGTGGACCGGCACCAGGGGCGCTCGGGCGGCACCGACCAGGCGGCGGTGGCGGCCGCGGCGATGGGCGCCGGCGACTGGCGCTTCGCCGCCGCGCTGCACGGGCGCCCGGCGCCGGTGGCGGGCTGGGTGCGGGAGCCGTCCGGGCCGAACGGACTGCGGGTGTACGGGCCGGCCGAGATCGGCGACGGCGCCGCGCCCTCGTACGGGACGGCCCTGCTGACCAGGCTGCCGGTGCGGCACTGGCGGGCCCGGCGGTTCGCCCCGGCGCCGTTCGGGCTGCCGCTGCGGGTGGCCGGGCGGCGCGGGCTGACGCCGGTGCCGGACGAGCCGCGGGCGGCGCTGGCCGCGGTGCTGGAGGGCGAGCGCGGGCCGTTCACCGTGGTGGCTGCGCACCTGTCCTTCGTGCCCGGCTGGAACATGGCGCAGCTGGCCGGGATCCGGCGCTGGATCGCCGACCTGCCGCAGCCGTACCTGGTGCTGGGGGACTTCAACCTGATCGGCGCGGTGCCGCGCACGGTGCTCGGCGGGGCGACGGCGCTGGAGCGCACCGCGCCGCGGGCGCGGGTGCGGGAGCTGCGGGCGGCCCGGCGGGCCCGGCCGGCGCTGGCGGAGCCGCGCCGGCGGCGGGTGCGCGAGCCGCGGGCCCGGCTCCAGGGCTGGTACGACCTGGCGCGCACGCCGACCTATCCCGCGCACCGGCCGGCGGTGCAGTTCGACCACGTGCTGGCGGTGGGGGTGCCGCGCGCGGCGGTGGGCCCGGCGGCGGCGCCGCACGCCGGGGTGTCGGACCATCGGCCGTTGCTGGTCCGGGTGTCGCTGTAGGGCGTTACCGGCTGGTCAGGACGCCCGCCTGCTGGGGCAGGTGGGCGAGGGCGGGCGGGGTCGGGTCGTACTGCAGGAGCAGCATGGCCGCGTCGTCGCCGAGTTGGCGGCCGACGTGGCGCACCACGTCCTCGTGCAGGCGCTGCAGGACGTCGGCCGGGCGGCCGTCGGCGCAGCGCGGGAAGCGTTCGGCGAGCGGGTAGAAGGCGCCGGAGCGGTCCCGGGCCTCGATCACCCCGTCGGTGAACAGCAGCACCCGGTCGTCGCCGTGCAGCGGGACCCGGTGCACCGGGGGGCGGACGTCGGCCGGGTCGAGGACACCCAACGGCGGTACGGTCTCGGCGAGTTCGAGCGGCTGGACGAGGCCGCCGCGCAGCAGCAGCGGCGATGGGTGGCCGCAGTTGACGAGTTCGGCGGTGCCGTCCGGTCCGACCCCGATCAGGACGAGGGTGACGAACTCCTCCTCCACGCCCGGGTGGTCGTTCTCGTGCAGGGCGCGGTCCAGGCTGACCGCCAGCCAGCCGGCCACCCGGTCGAGGGCGGGCTCCTGGTGGGCGGCCTCGCGGAACGCGCCGAGGACGGCGGCGGCGGTCTCGACCGCGCCCAGGCCCTTGCCGCGCACGTCGCCGACCACGGCCCGGACGCCGTGCCGGGTGTTGACGACCTCGTACAGGTCGCCGCCGATCCGGGCGTGGGCGGCGGCGGCCTCGTAGTGGACGGCGGCGCGCACGCTGCCGACCCGCTCCGGGACGGGCCGCAGCAGGACCCTGCGGGCGATCGAGGCGACCAGTTGGGCGTCGGCCAGGGCGCGTTCCTGGCGCAGCCTCAGGGTGGCGCTGACCCAGCCGATCGTGGCGACCAGCAGGATCGCGATGACACTGGCGGCGTGCACGGACTCGCCGAGCGCGTCGCTGCGGAAGGCCATCAGGAAGGCCGCCGCCTCGGTGCCCAGCCCGATGACGAGCGGGTACCAGGTGCGGTGGCTGACCACGGCGGCCAGTGCGGGTACGGCGGTGAGGGCGGGTTCGACCGTCACCTCGGTGCCGCTGAGGTAGTCGAGGGCGACGATCAGCGCCATGCCGATGAAGGGCAGCGCGAGCGCCGTCCTCGGCCAGGTGCCGGTCGTGCCCGGAGCGGGTCCCGGGGTCGGCCCGGTGAACCGCTCTCTGATCCATCCGGTCGCGCTCAACTTCGGTCTCTCCAGCAGAAGGCGCCGATGCCGGGGGCACCTGCGGTGATGACTGAGGGTCAGGGAATGCGGGCCTCGCTGGCGGCCGGAATACGGGGTTGACCGGTTACCGACCCCACAATAGGCGCGAAACGTGCACGACGCACAGGTTTCGGGCGTCGGCGCGATGACTCGGGTGCTCTGCGTGACTCATTAGTCACTGTTCCCGATCAGGAGCCGTTCCAACTCTTTTCGGTCGGGAAGTCCTTCCGGTCGGACGATCCGCCCGCTGCGGACGTACAGGAACGACGCCGTGACCTGCTCGGGATCAACGCCCACCTGCTCGGCCCAGGCCAGCCGGTACACCGCGAGCTGCAGCGGGTCGGCGGTCTCCTCCCGGTGGGTCTTCCAGTCCACCACTTCGTAGCGTGACGCACCACCGGATTCCGACACCCCGTCACCGTCCCGGTAGACCGCGTCGATCCGGCCGCGCACCACCCGCCCCGCCAGCACCAGTTGGAACGGCGCCTCCACCCGGTACGGCCGGCGCCGGGCATACGGGGTGCGCAGGAACGCCTCCTTGAGCCGCTCCAGGTCCTGCTCGTCCTCGATGCCGTCGTCGTCGGCGCCGGGCAGCGCGCCGGGCTCGATCAGCAGCAGCGGCTCGATCCGGGACTGCACCCAGGCGTGGAAGCGGGTGCCGCGCCGGGCCGCGGGCTGCGGGGGGCGCGGCATCGGGCGGGCCAGGTCGTGGGCGAAGCCGTCCGGATCGGCGGCCAGCCGCATCAGCTGGGTGGCGGACAGCGCGGCCGGCAGCGGCACCTCGCGGGCGGTGCGCCGGGAGCGCTCCAACTCCCCCAGCAGCGCGGTCAGATCGCGGTCCCAGGAGGCGACCTGGCGCCGGTCCTCGACGGCCATCGGTTCGGGCCCGGGCCCGCCCTGAGACGCCGGGTCCGCCCGTACCGCGCCGGCGATCCCGGCGCGCACCACTTCGGCGACCCGGCGGCGGGCGTGCTGGGCGGCCGGGTCCAGCGGCAGCGGCCAGGGGCGCTCGACGGCGGCGGCCAGCGCCGGGTTCTCGGCGCCCTTCTCCGGCTGCTCGGCCCAGTGCTCGACCTCGCCGGCGCCGGGCTGCTCGCAGTGCGCGCGCAGCTGCTCCAGGAAGGCGGACGGCCCGCGGACGGTCTTCTGGCTCGGCCCCCACCAGTGCCCGGAGGCCAGCAGCAGGGACTTCGGCCGGGTGAACGCCACGTAGCCCAGGCGCAGTTCCTCGGTGCCGGAGTGCTCGGCCAGCTCCTTCTTGAAGGCGGCCATCGACTTGGCCGTCCAGCCGCCCCGCACGTCGGGCAGGGTCGCGCGGTCGCCGCGCAGGGCGTGCGGGAGCACGCGCTTGGTGCTGGTCCAGCGTTCACGCGGGGAGCCGGACGGGAACGCGCCCTTCACCAGGCCGGGGACGGCCACCACGTCCCACTCCAGGCCCTTGGACTTGTGCGCGGTGAGCACCTTCACGGTGTCCTCGCCGCCGGGCAGGCTGCTGTCCAGTCCGCGCTCGTACTCCTGGGCGGCGCGCAGGAAACCGAGGAAGGCGGCCAGGCCCGGGTCGCCGTCCAGGTCGGCGAAGGAGGCGGCGACGTCCAGGAAGGCGTGCAGGGTCTCCCGCCGCCGGGCGGCCAGCGCCTGCGGGGAGGCCGCGAGTTCGACCTCCAGGCCGGTGGCGGTCAGCACCCGGTGCAGCACGTCCATCAGCGGGTCGGCGAGCGCGCGGCGCAGCTCGCGCAGTTCGGTGGCGAGGCGGGCGAAGCGCACCCTGGCCTCGGCGGAGAACGGCAGGTCGTCGGGCTGGTCCGACTGGAGGAAGGTCTCGACCGCGTCGGCCAGCGAGACCACCTCGGTCGGGTCGGCCTCGGCGACGGCCGCGGCCAGCGCCTCGACGCCCTCGGGCCGCTCGGTGCGCACCAGTTCGGCGGCGCGGCGGCCGAGCAGGGCGAGGTCGCGCGGGCCGATCCGCCAGCGCGGGCCGATCAGCAGCCGCACCAGGGCGGCGTTGGCGGTCGGGTCCTGGAGCACCTCGCAGACGGCCACCAGGTCGGCCACCTCGGGCAGTTGCAGCAGCCCACCGAGGCCCACCACCTCGACCGGCACCTCGCGGGCGACGAGCGCGGCGTGGATGTCGGGGAAGGCCGCGCCGCCGCGGCACAGCACGGCGATCCGGCCGGGCGCGGTGCCGGTGCGCACCAGGTGGGCGATGGAGTCGGCGAGCCAGTCGACCTCCTCGGCGTGGGTGGGCAGCAGCGCGGCCCGCACGGAGCCGTCCAGTTCGGCGCCGGGGGCCGGGCGCAGCGCCTCGACGCCCTCGTGCAGGGCGCGCAGCGGGGCGGCGAGTTCGTTGGCGAAGGCGAGCAGCCGGCCGCCGCTGCGGCGGTTCTCGCTGAGCGCGTAGCGGTCGGCGGGGCGGCCGTCGGCCTGGGGGAAGTGCCGGGGGAAGTCGTCGAGGTTGGCGACGGAGGCGCCGCGCCAGCCGTAGATGGCCTGGCAGGGGTCGCCGACGGCGGTCACCGGGTGGCCCCCGCCCTTGCCGTCGGGGCCGCCGCCGAAGAGTCCGGCGAGCATCAGGCGCTGGGCGACGGAGGTGTCCTGGTACTCGTCCAGCAGGACGACCCTGAACTGGCCGCGGAGCAGTTCACCGACCTCGGGGCGCTGCTGGGCGAGACGGGCGGCGGCGGCTATCTGGTCGCCGAAGTCCATCAGCCCGGCGCCCTGCTTGCGGCGGCGGTAGTCCTCGACCAGGCGCAGCAGTTCCAGCCGGGCGCGAGCGGTGGCGGGGACGGCCCGCAGGTCGTCGTTGCTCAGCTTGACGGTGGCGAGGGTGTCGAGCAGTTCCTCGTCGTACGCGCGCAGCGTGGCGGGCTCGACCAGGTGCTCGGCGAGTTCGCCGTCCAGGGCGGTGAGGTCGGCGACGAGGTTGGCGAAGGTGCCGGTGAGGGCGGGGAAGGGGCCGCGGGCGGTGCGCAGCACCTTGGCGGCGAGCTGGAAGCGGGTGGCGTCGGCGAGCAGCCGGACGTCGGGTTCGATGCCGATCCGCAGGCCGTGTTCCTTGAGCAGCCGGCCGGCGAAGGCGTGGTAGGTGGAGATCTCGGGTTCGCCGAGCGGTTCGGCCTCGTCCCGGTCGGTGACGCCGGCCCGGAGCAGGGCGGTGCGGACGCGGTCGGCGAGTTCGCCGGCGGCCTTGTTGGTGAAGGTGAGGCCGAGCACCTCCTCGGGCCGTACGGCGCCGGAGCCGACCAGCCAGACGACCCGGGCGGCCATCACGGTGGTCTTGCCGGAGCCTGCGCCGGCCACGATCACGGCCGGGGCGAGCGGGGCGCCGATGGCGGCCATCTGTTCCCGGTTGAACGGGATGCCCAGCAGCTCCTTGAGCTGGTCGGGATGGCTGAGCACGGCGGTCACCCCGCAACCGTAACCGGAGCGACGGACAAGCTTCACTTCACGAGCGGGCGCTCAGAGCACCCGCCCCGAGGCGAGCGGGCGCTCAGAGCAGCTGCGCCCCGTCGCGCTGGGCGGAGCAGCTGCGGCGGAAGGAGCAGCGGTCGCAGCCGCTGCCGGTCTGCGGGACGAAGCGTTCGGCGAGGACCTTGCCGGCGGCCTCGGCGAGCAGGTCCTCGATCCACGGGTCGCCCTCGGGCGGTTCCTGCCGCTGCACCTTGGGGGCGTCCAGGTCGGCCTTGGCGGCGGCCTCGCGCAGGTGGACGAGTTCGGCGCCGCCGGTGGCCGGGGGGTGTTCGGTGAAGCCGGGCAGTTCGTTGAGGGCGCCGGCCCGGACGGCGAGCTGGTAGACGGCGAGCTGCTTGTGCTCGGGCATGGACTTGTCGGTGGGGATCTGCTTGCCGGTCTTGAAGTCGACCACGTAGGCGCGTCCGGCGTGGTCCTTCTCGACCCGGTCCATCGAGCCGCGGATGCGCACCGAGACGCCGCCGACGTCGAGGGTGACGTCGAAGCCGTGCTCGGTGGCGACCAGGTCGCGGCCGCGTTCCAGGACGTGCCAGTTGAGGAAGCGTTCCAGGGCGGAGCGGGCCTCGGTCTTCTCCTGCTGGGACTTCCAGGGGGCGTCGAAGGCGAGGGCGTCCCAGACGGTGTCCAGGCGGGCCATCAGGACGGCGAGGTCGGCGGGGGTGCGGCCGGAGCCGACCTCGTCGGCGAGGGCGTGCACCACGTTGCCGAAGCCCTGGGCGGCGCTGCCGGCGCTGCGGGCCTTGACCTCCTTGTCCAGGAACCACTGCAGTGAGCAGTTCTCCAGTTGTTCCAGGCCGCTGCCGGACAGCCGTACGGGCGCGTCGGCGCTGCGCAGCGGCTCGGGGGCGGCGGTGGCGTCGTCCAGGCCCCACCAGCGGTCGGGGTGGGCGGCGGGCACCAGCGGCAGCCCGTCCTCGTCGGAGGCGGCGGCGAGGACGGCGAGGCGTTCGGCGGCGGCGCGGCGCAGTTCGGGCGAGCGGGTGGGGTCGACGGTGACGGCGCGCAGTTCGGCGACGAGGGCGGCCACCGACAGCGGCCGGCGCGGGCGGTGGGTGACGTCCTCGACGGTGACGGGCGGGGTGCGGCGCACGACGCGGCCGGTCCTGGGGTCGACGTCCTCGCGGTAGAGCTCGCGCAGGAAGCGGGAGGGTTCGTCGCCGTCGTCGGCGGGCGCCTTGACGGCGGTGACGATCAGCCGTTCCTTGGCGCGGGTGGCGGCGACGTAGAAGAGCCGGCGTTCCTCGCCGAGCAGGGCGGCCGGGGAGAGCGGTTCGGCGAGGCCGTCGCGGCCGATCCGGTCGGCTTCCAGCAGGGAGCCGCGGCGGCGCAGGTCGGGCCAGAGGCCGTCCTGGACGCCGGCGACGACGACCAGGCGCCATTCCAGGCCCTTGGAGCGGTGGGCGGTCATCAGCCGTACGGCCTCGGGGCGGACGGTGCGGACGGTGAGGGTGTCGGCGGCGATGTCCTGGGCTTCGAGTTCGGCGAGCAGGTCGAGGGCGCTGCGGTGGCCGGTGACCTGTTCCTCGGCGCGGGCGGCGGTCTCGAACAGGGCGCACAGCGCGTCCAGGTCGCGGTCGGCGTTGCGGCCGGCGGCGCCGCCGCGCAGGGCGGCCCGTTCGAGGCGTTCGCGCCAGCGGCGGCTGCCGTCCCACAGTTCCCACAGGGCTTCCTCGGCGGTGCAGCCGCCGGCCAGCTGTTCGCGGACCTTGCGCAGCAGGGTGCCGAGGTCGCGGGCGCGGCGGGCGGTGGCCGGGTCGAGGGCGATCAGCCGCTCGGGTTCGGCGAGGGCCTCGCGGATCAGTTCGCCGGCCGGGCGCGGGGCGGCGGCGGGGCGGCCGTCGGCGCGCAGCGCGGCGCGTTCCTCCTCGCGCAGGGCGCGGCCGAGGCGGCGCAGGTCGGAGCCGTCGAGGCCGCCGAGCGGGCCGGTCAGCAGGGTGTGGGCCAGTTCGACGGTCAGGGGCTCCGTGGCGTCCGGGCCGGGGGTGTCGGAGTCGGGGGTGTCCTGGTCGGGGGCGTCGAGGAGGCCCTGCTTGTCGCGGGCGGCCTGCTCGGCGCAGACCCGCAGCGCGAGCAGCAGTTGGGCGACGGCCGGCTCCTCGCGCAGCGGCAGGTCGTCGCCGTCGATCTCCAGCGGGACGCCGGCCGCGCCGAGCGCCCGCCGCACGCCGGGGATGGAGCGGGCGCCGGCCCGGACGAGCACGGCCATCTCGCCCCAGGGCACGCCGTCCTCCAGGTGGGCGCGGCGCAGCAGGTCGGCGATCGAGTCGAGTTCGGCGCCGGGGGTGGGGTAGGTGTACACCTCGACCCGGCCGCCTTCGCGGGAGGGCAGCAGGGCGCGGTGCTGGGCGAGTTTGTCGGCGGGCAGCCGGCCCATCGGCATCCGGCGGGCGAGTTCGCGGGAGGCGGCGAGCAGGACGGCGCCGGAGCGGCGGGAGACCCGCAGCACCTTGACCTCGGCGGGGGTCCCGTCGGCGCGGCGGAAGGTCTGGGGGAAGTCGAGGATGCCGTTGATGTCGGCGCCGCGGAAGGCGTAGATCGACTGGTCGGGGTCGCCGACGGCGACGAGGTCGCGACCGCCGCCGGCGAGCCGGCGCAGCAGCCGGACCTGGGAGGGGTCGGTGTCCTGGTACTCGTCGACGAAGACGACCTCGTAGCGCCGGCGCAGTTCCTCGCCGGTCTCGGGGCGTTCGGCGAGCAGCACGGCGCGGTGCACGAGTTCCGCGTAGTCGAGGACGCCGCGCAGGTCGAGCACGTCGAGGTAGTCGGCGAGGAAGTGGGCGGCGGCGGCCCAGTCGGGGCGCTGGACGCCCTGGGCGAAGCGTTCGAGTTCGGCCTCGCCGAGGCCGAGTTCGCGGCTGCGGGCGAGGACGGCGCGGACCTCGTCGGCGAAGCCGCGGGTGGTCAGGCAGGCGCGCAGGTCGAGCGGCCAGGCGATCCGGCCCAGGCCGTGCTTGGCGTCCTCGGCGCCGCCGGCCAGCAGTTCGCGGACCATGACGTCCTGTTCGGGCCCGGAGAGCAGCCGCAGCGGCTCGGCGTAGTCCTCCGGGTCCTGGTGGGCGCGCAGCAGGGCGTAGCAGAAGGAGTGGAAGGTGGTGGCCTGCGGGGCGGCGGCGGTGCCGCCGAGCCGGCCGGACATCCGGTCGCGCAGTTCGACGGCGGCCTTGCGGCTGAAGGTGAGGACGAGGATCTTCTCGGGGTCGGTGCCGTCCTGGATCCGCCGGGCGACCGCCTCGACCAGGGTGGTGGTCTTGCCCGTGCCCGGTCCGGCGAGGACGAGCAGCGGGCCGCCGGTGTGCTCGACCACGGCGCGCTGGTAGGCGTCCAGCACGGGCGGTTCGGGCTGGACGAGCGGGCTGCGCACGAGCCGGTAGGGGGAGCTCACGCGCCCGCCTCGCTTCGCTCGGCAGGGGCGTTCGCCCATGCGCGCCTTTCAATGGCTCGCTCGCTTCGCTCGCTCACGCGCCCGCCTCGCTCCGCTCGGCAGGGGCGTCAACCCATGCGCGCCTTTCAATGGCTCGCTCGCTCACGCGCCCGCCTCGCTTCGCCCGGCAGGGGCGTCAACCCATGCGCGCCTTTCGACGGCTCGCTCGCTTCGCTCGCTCACGGACGATCTTCCTGGGTGGTGCAGAGGGGCATGGCCGGGGCGGGCCGGTGGGGCCCGCCCGCATCGAGCCTACGACCCTGCCCCGTCAATCCCGTCCGCGCGGCGGTTTCGGTGAAGACTGCGTCCCGTCCCAGCGGGCCCGCTTGAGGTCGACCCGGGGCGGGTCGGCGAGTTCGCGCAGCGGGGTGCCCTCCTCGCCGTAGTGGGCGAGGGCGCGGTGCTCGTGGCCGGGCAGGAAGCGGCCGTCCGCGCGGATCACCCGCCACCAGGGCACCGAGCCGCCGTACAGGGCCATCACCCGGCCGACCTGGCGGGGGCCGCCCTGGCCGAGGTACTCGGCGACGTCGCCGTAGGTCATCACCCGGCCGGGTGGAATCCGCTCGGTCAGATCGAGCACCAGTTCGGCGAACGGCGGTAGGGCGTCCGGGCCGCCGTCGTCTGTTACGTCCGTCACCTGCGGCATTCTTCCTTACAGGGACGCGCGCGCGGCCCCGTACGAACGACCCGCCGCGCCCGATCCGGCCCCTGTCCGACACGGGGGGTCGGGGCATGCCACCATCTTCGGGGCGGTGAGTGGTGATACGAGGACAAGACCAGATGACCGGGACGGCTACCGTGGGCATGGACGGGGACTCCGACGAGTCCGGCTCCGCCGTGCCCCCGGCGCCCGGTGACGAGTCCGAAGGGCGGCCCGGAAGCGGGCCGACGCCGGAAGTCTCCCTGATCAAGGACCTGACGATCAAGACCCCCACGCCCGAGAAGTCCCCCGAGCAGGCCCCCGCGTCCGCGCCGGAGCCGCCCGCCCCGGCGCCGCCGGCCCCGCGGACCGAGTACCACGACCCGCTGGACGAGGCCCCGCACCTGGACGTCGACGAGCCGCTGCTCGCCGCCCGCGCGCACCGCCCGTCCGACCTGATCCGCTTCCTGACCGGGGTCTTCGGGATAGTCGCCGTCTTCGTCCTGGCCGGCATCGCGACCTCGACGACCACCGGCATCGAGCAGGACATCGCCACCAACGCGCCGCACTTCTCCGCGGTGCTGTCCACCATCACCGGGCTGATCTCCAGCGTCGCGGTACTGGCCGTGCCGCTGGCCTTCGCCGTCGAGCGGCTGATCAAACGCGACGGCCTGCGGGTCGCCGACGGCGTGCTCGCCTCGGTGCTCGCGTACGGCGTCTCGCTGGGCATCGACTGGTGGGTGGCCGAGGGCGCCTCCGAGCACATCAGGACGGCGCTGACCCGGCTGCCGCTGGACAGCAACGGCAGCCTCACCGACCCGGTGCACGGCTACCTCGCCCCGGTGATCGCCTACATGACCGCCGTCGGCATGTCGAGCCGACCGCGCTGGCGGGTGGCCCTGTGGGTGGTGGTCGTCTTCAGCGGGGTCACCGAGCTGCTCGGCGGCTACACCACCCCCCTGTCGCTGATGCTCACCGTGCTGATCGGCTGGTCCGTCGCCTACGGCACGCTGTACGCGATCGGCTCCCCCAACATCCGGCCCACCGGGCAGCACCTGATGATCGGCCTGCGCAAGGTCGGCTTCACCCCGGACGGCGCCCACCGCGCCCCGGACGCCCCCGGCGGCACCCGCCGCTACTACGTCACCCAGCAGGACGGCCCGCCGCTGGACGTCCACATCATCGACCGCGAGCAGCAGGCCTCCGGCTTCTTCTACCGGGCCTGGCGGCGGCTGCGGCTGCGCTCGGTGGCCGTGCGGCGCAGCCCCCAGTCGCTGCGCCAGGCGCTGGAGCAGGAGGCCTTGATCGCGTACGCCGCGGCCGCCTCGGGCGCCCGGGCGCCACAGCTGGTGGCCACCTCCGAGCTGGGCCCGGACGCCGCGATCCTGGTGTACGAGAACGTCGAGGGCCGCACCCTGGACGAGCTCGCCGACGAGGAGGTCACCGACCGGGTGATGGCCTCGCTGTGGCAGTCGGTGGCCGCCCTGCACGAGCGCCGGATCGCCCACCGCCGGCTGACCGGCGAATCGCTGCTGGTGGTGGACGGGAAGGCCGCCTGCCTGGTCAACCTGTCCGGCGGCGACATCGCCGCCACCGACCTGACCCTGCGCATCGACGTCGCCCAGCTGCTCACCACCTTCGCCCTGCGGATCGGCCCCGAGCGGGCCGTCGCCACCGCCAACGCGGTGCTCGGCGCGGACCGGGTCGCCCAGGCGCTGCCGCTGCTCCAGCCGGTCGGGATGAGCCGCTCCACCCGGGTCGACCTCGCCAAGCTCACCAAGGAGCGCAAGGCCGCCGCCCGGGCCAAGGCCCTGGAGCAGGTCGCGGCCGGCGAGCGCACCCAGGAGCAGGCCGAGGAGGACATCGCGGCGGCCGGCGAGGACCTGCTCAGCCGCATCCGCGGCCAGATCCTGCAGATCGCCCCCGAGGCGCCGATGGAGCCGGCCAAGCTGGAACGGCTGAAGCCGAAGAGCCTGATCATGGTGATCGCGCTCACCTTCGCCGCCTACCTGGCGCTGACCACCATCAAGCCCGCCCAGCTCAAGCTCTCCCAGATGAACTGGGCCTGGGCGGCGGCGGCCCTGCTGGCGGCCGCGTTCAGCTACGTCGCCGCCGCGATGAGCCTGACCGGCTTCGTCCCCGAGCGGCTGCCGTTCCGGCGCACCGTCGCGGCCCAGCTGGCCGGCTCCTTCGTGAAGCTGGTCGCCCCCGCCGCGATCGGCGGCATCGCGCTCAACACCCGCTACCTGCAGAAGGCCGGCATCCGCCCCGGCCAGGCGGTCGCCTCGGTCGGCGCCTCCCAGCTGGCGGGCCTGGCCGGGCACCTGCTGCTGCTGTTCAGCTTCGGCCTGATCACCGGCAGCCAGACCAACGGCGACCTCTCCGCCTCCCGGGCCGTGATCATCGGGGTGCTGACCGCCGCGGTGCTCGCCCTGGTGGTGGCCGCGGTCGCGCCGCTGCGCCGCTTCGTGCTGGGCCGGCTGCGCTCGCTGTTCTTCGGCGTGGTGCCGCGGATGCTCGACCTGATGCAGACGCCCAGCAAGCTGGTCACCGGCTTCGGCGGCATCCTGCTGCTGACCCTGTGCTTCACCGCCTGCCTGGACTTCTCGGTGCAGGCCTTCGGCGGCGACGTCAGCTTCTCGGCCGTCGCGGTGGTCTTCCTGACCGCCAACGCGGCCGGCTCGGCGATCCCCACCCCGGGCGGCATCGGCCCGGTCGAGGTCGCCCTGATCGGTGCGCTGACCGTCGCGGACGTCTCCCCCGCGGTCGCCACCCCGGCGGTGTTCCTCTTCCGGGCGCTGACCTTCTGGCTGCCGGTGCTGCCGGGCTGGATCGCCTACAACGTGCTGCAGCGCAAGCAGGCGCTCTGAGCGTACGGACGGTCCGGACGGACGGACCGTCCGAGCGGACGGAGATGCGTAGAGGGGCCCGCCGAGCAGCGGGCCCCTCTACGCATCCGTCGTTCTAGTAGACGGGCTTGTGCGGCTCGATCTGGTTCACCCAGCCGAGCACCCCGCCGCCCAGGTGGACGGCGTTGGCGAAGCCCGCGGCCTTGACCACGGCCAGCACCTCGGCCGAGCGCACGCCCGACTTGCAGTGCAGCACGATCTTCCGGTCCTGCGGCAGCTTCTCCAGGGCGTCGCCCATGAGGAACTCGTTCTTCGGGATCAGCACCGCGCCGGGGATGTTGACGATCTCGTACTCACCGGGCTCGCGGACGTCGATGAGGTAGATGTCCTCCTCGTCGTCCTGCCACTGCTTGAGCTGCTTGGAGGTGATGGTCGACCCGGCGGCGGCGGCCTGCGCCTCCTCCGACACGACGCCGCAGAAGGCCTCGTAGTCGATCAGCTCGGTGACCGTCGGGTTCTCCCCGCAGACGGCGCAGTCCGGGTCCTTGCGGACCTTCACCTGGCGGTAGTTCATCTCCAGGGCGTCGTAGATCATCAGCCGGCCGACCAGCGGGTCCCCGATGCCGGCCAGCAGCTTGATCGCCTCGTTCACCTGGATCGAGCCGATGGAGGCGCACAGCACGCCCAGCACGCCGCCCTCGGCGCAGGACGGCACCATGCCCGGCGGCGGGGCCTCCGGGTAGAGGCAGCGGTAGCAGGGCCCGTGCTCGGCCCAGAACACGCTGGCCTGGCCGTCGAAGCGGTAGATCGAGCCCCACACGTACGGCTTGCCGAGCAGCACCGCGGCGTCGTTCACCAGGTACCGGGTGGCGAAGTTGTCGGTGCCGTCCACGATCAGGTCGTAGCCGGCGAAGATCTCCATCACGTTGGAGTTGTCGAGGCGCTCCTCGTGCAGGACCACCTCGACGTAGGGGTTGATCTCCTGGACCGAGTCGCGCGCCGACTCCGCCTTGGAGCGCCCGATGTCGGCCTGGCCGTGGATGATCTGGCGCTGCAGGTTCGACTCGTCGACCACGTCGAACTCGACGATGCCCAGCGTGCCGACACCGGCCGCGGCCAGGTACATCAGCGCGGGCGAGCCCAGGCCGCCGGCGCCGACGCACAGCACCTTGGCGTTCTTCAGCCGCTTCTGCCCGGCCATCCCGACATCCGGGATGATCAGGTGGCGGGAGTACCTGCGGACCTCGTCAACGGTGAGCTCGGCAGCCGGCTCGACCAGGGGTGGCAACGACACGGGGACTCCGATGGGGTCTTGTTCAGGCGGCCGGGGCCAGCCTCGGACGGGGTTGTTGCACCGCCACTCAGGTGGCTCTCTAGGCCAACAGTGTCACGCCCCACCGGTATTCCGAGACAGCTCGTCCGATGGGCGAGACGGCCCGCGCCGGATCGTGGAACCGCCCGCCGGCCCCCCGAAAGTGCCCCTGGCCCGTGGTGACGGGCCCGGGGCACCCCCGCGCCGGCCTCAGACCCGACAGGCCGTCTCCAGCCAGACGTCCCCGAGCGACTCCTCCAGCGGCACCTGTGTCCGCCAGCCGAGACGGTCCCGGGCGGTGCGCACGTCCGCCTGCCGCCACGGCACCGGCTCGCCCGGGGCGGGGCGGCCCTCCGGCCGGTGGCCCTCCGCGCGGTGGCCCGGCAGGTGGTGGCCGGGCAGGTGGTCGCCGCCCGGTCCGCCCACCTGCGCGGGCAGCAGGACCTGCCGGTTCTCCTCCACGATCGACCCCTCGAAGCCCGACGCCCGGACCAGCAGCTGGGCCGCGTCCCGGGCCCGTACGGCGTGCCCGCTGCCGACGTTGATCACCCCGGTGGCGGCCGAGACCGCCGCCATCTGGATCGCCCGGGCGACGTCCCGCACGTCCACGAAATCCCGGTATCCGGACAGGTCCGGCATCCGCACCTGGCTCTCGTCCCGCTCCAGCGCCCGCCGCAGGCCCTCGGCCAGCCGCCCGAACAGCGAGGCGGTCGGCGCCCCCGGGCCCACCACGTCGAACACCCGCAGCACCGCCGCGTCCAGCCCGGAGGCCAGCACCAGCTCCGTCCCGGCCAGCTTGGACACCCCGTACGGGCCGACCGGCCGCGGCTCGGCCTGCTCGGACACCGGCACCCCGCCGGGCACCGGCCCGTACTCGGCGGCCGAGCCGACGTGCACCAGCCGGGCCGGCTCCCGGCTGCGCCGGATCGCCTCGCAGACCGTCGCGACGGCCAGCGTGTTCGACCGGATCAGGGTCCGCGAGCTGCCGTAGGTGGCGCCCGCGCAGTTGATCACCACCTGCGGCGCGACCGCGTCCAGGAAGCGGGCCAGCGCGCCCGGACTCCCGGTGGTCAGGTCGAAGCGGATGTCGGCCGAGTCGCGCCGGCCGAGCACCGTCACCTGCAACTCCTGGTCCATCAGCAGACGATCGGTCACCCGGCGGCCGATGAAGCCGTCGGCGCCCAGCAGCAGCACCCTCATCGGGGGCGTCCTTCCATGAAGCGAGGTCGAGGACGACCTGGCGGACTGAAAACAGCGAGAACAGCGAACGAGATCTGACAGGAACTCATCGGGCGGAGGTCCATCGGGCGGGCTCAGCGGTGCGAGCCCGCCCGGCCGAGCACCGCCCAGCCGTGGGCCAGCAGCACCGCCGCGACCGCACCGCCGCCCAGCAGCACGGCCGACGGCCAGGAACGGCCCAGGGCGAGCGGCACCGCCGCGGCGGCGGGCCCGGCCACGGCGCCCAGCGCGGCGACCGCCGCCCGGCCGCAGCGGGCCAGCAGCGCGGGCAGCACCAGCAGCAGGCCCAGCACGCCCTGCGCCGCCCACGCGGCGGGGCCGGCCCGCTCGGCGGCCAGGTGCAGCAGCCCGCCGCCGTGGCCGGGCCCTGGGCGCGGCGCGACGACGGCCAGGACGGCCAGCGCGGCGTAGGTCAGCACCCCGAGCACCGCCAGGTGCAGGGCGACCGCGACCGGCAGCACCGGCCGCATCCGGGCCCGGAACCCGGCCAGCGTGCGGGCCGCCCCGAAATGCCCCCGGCCGACCTGCCGGTACCATCGGGCCGCCCGCTCGGCCGAGCCCGCCGACACCGCGGCGGCCAGCACCAGCGCGGCGGCCAGCGGCCGGTCCCCGCCCGGCGCCGCCAGCGGGAGCAGCAGCAGCGCGGCCAGGCCCAGCCCCTGCCCGAAGGCGGCCGGGCGCGGGCCGGAGCCCGCCGGCCGGGGCGGCGTACGGGCCGGGCCGTACGGCGGTGGGCCGGGCGCGGCCGGGTCCGGGGTGGTCAGCGCGGGCAGCAGCACCAGCGGGACGGCGGCGGTCAGCAGCACCGGCCAGCGGGTGCCGAGCGCCACCACCCCGGCGCAGGGCAGCGCGGCCAGCGCGGCGGCGGTCAGCGCCGCCCGGGCGGCGGCCCCGCACTCCCGGGGCCCGGCCGGCTCCGGCGCGGGCGGCCGGCGGGGCACCCGGGCGTACAGCTCCTCGGCCAGCGAGAACAGGTCGGCGTGCCGGCAGCGGGCGACGGCGTCCGGGCCGTAACCGGCCTCCTCCAGCCCGGCGGCGATCTCCAGCGGGTCGACGGCGCGCTCGCACAGCTCCCGGTGCTCGGCCATCACCTCACGCACCGGGTCGGCGCTCGGGCCCCCGCCCGCGGGCGCGGCGCCGCCGGGAGTCCGCGGACGGGCCCGGACCGGGCCGGACATCAGACGGCCTCCGCGAGGGCCGGCCCGGCGGGTCTCGCCGGATCGGGGCGGAGCCGGCGCGGGCCCGGCCCGACGGCCTCGCCACCGTCCTCCCCGGCCGTCCCGACCCCGTCCCCGCCCCCGTCCCCGGCCTCGTCCCGGTCGTCCCGGTCACCGCGCGGGCCGTCGCTGAGCCAGTACTCGGCGGGGCGGGCGAACGGGCGCGGCGCCCGGCCGTCCTCGGCGCCGCCCCCGGGGAAGGCCGGGTACTGCGAGACCAGCTCCAGGTAGATCTCCCGGAAGGCGCTGATCACCGGCTCGACGGCGAAGCGTTCCTGCGCCCGCAGCCGCCCGGCCAGGCCCAGCCGGGAGCGCCGCTCCTCGTCGCGCAGCAGCGCCAGGCAGGCCCCGGCCAGCGCGCCCGGGTCGCGGGCGGGCACCAGCAGCCCGGTCGGGCCGACCACCTCGCGGGCCACCCCGACGTCGGTGGAGACCACGGCCCGGCCGCTGAGCATGGCGTCGGCGAGTAGCCGAGGGCTGCGCTGGGAGAGCGCGGAGAAGACGGCCACCGTGCCGCCCTGCCAGGCCTCGGCGAGCGAGCCGGGCCGCCCGGCGAAGTCCACCGCGCCGGCCACCCCCAGCCGCTCGGCGACCGCCGCGCAGTGCGCCCGGTAGCCGAGGGCCGCCTCCTCGCCGTGCACCACCAGCCGGGCCGCGGGCAGTTCGGTGCGCACCCGGGCGAAGGCGTGCAGCATCAGTTCGGTGTCCCGGCCCGGCTCCAGCGCGCCGGCCCAGACCAGGGTGGGCCGCCGGGGCTCCGGCCC
Source organism: Kitasatospora sp. NPDC023176 (assembly GCF_055560495.1). NCBI lineage: Bacteria > Bacillati > Actinomycetota > Actinomycetes > Kitasatosporales > Streptomycetaceae > Kitasatospora > Kitasatospora sp. NPDC023176. Next base: position 52,609 of record NZ_JBVHIP010000013.1, read on the forward strand.
GGCGGCCGGGCGGTCCACCCCCGGGATGCCCTCGTACACCACCCGGGTGCGCGCCGGATCGGCCCCGCAGCGGCGCTGCCACTGCTGGTCGTGGGCGCTGCCCGGGGTGAGTATCGCGGCCTGCCGGTAGGTCTCCTCGGTGAGCGCCCGGAAGAAGGACAGCAGCAGCGCCCGGACCGGCGTGCGGGTGCCCCCGGCCGAGGGCTGGGGGAGGGAGGGCGCCTCGTGACCCGCCCGCCCGCCTCCGGGCGCTCGAAGCCGATGCCGACGGTCTCCCCCGGTCTGGCGGCTGGGAGGTGCCCCCGGGCTCCGGCGCGCGTCGCTCGCCTGTCGCTCGCCCTCCTTGCCCGCCGGCGGGCAGGAGGGGCCCACCCGTTCGGCACCCGCGTGCCCTTCGGCTCGGGGCGGGCAGCCGAGGTACTGCTCGCGCAGGTGCAGGCCGTGCTCGGTGACCACGAACGGCACCCCGTGCAGCTGCCGGGCCACCAGGGCGGGCAGCGCGGCCGGGCCGCCGCCGACCACGTGGCACAGGTCGGCGCCGCCGAGGCCGCCGGGCCCGGTGCCGTACCAGGGCGCGGACAGCGGGCGCAGGCACTGCTCCAGCAGGTCCGCGGCGACCAGCACGTCGCGCACCAGCGGCTGTCCGGCCGAGGTGTCCGCGCCGGGCAGCCGCCAGGCCCGTTCCAGCACCCGGCGGGCGTGGACGGAGGCGAGGAACGCGGGCAGCGTGCCCGCGTCCTCCCGGGCCAGCGCCGCCAGCCGGTACAGCCCGGCCCCGAAGCCGGCCCGCTCCCCCGGCAGCACCAGCGCCCGCACCAGTTCCTCGTACGCCTGGGCGTAGTGGCGTCCGCGCAGCGCCCCGGGCGCCCGGCCGCGCGGCCGGCGCCCCGGCGCCGGCAGGTAGCGGGCGCCGTGCCGGGCGGCCGGGAGCCGGGCGACACCGCCCGGGCCGTCCGGGCCGGTGAGCAGGTACAGCTCGAACTCGTGCTCCGGCAGGCCCTCGGCGAGCCGGTCGCACCACGGTCCGGCGCCACGGTCGGGATGCGGACGGGCACCCTCGGTGAGCAGGGCGACGCGCACGGGAGACCTCCTAGGGTTGCTGCCCCTCCCAGGGGCGACCGGAGCCGCGGGGCCGAACGCCGGGACCCTTGCTGTCGCTTGTCACCCACCCAGTGGCCCGGTGTCTGCGGCTCTCCCCCACACCTGTTCGGTCCGGCAGCAGAACGGTAGGACCGGCTTCCGGCCGCCCATCGGTCACATGCCTGGCTGCCACCTGAACGAGTGAACCCCCGTGACCTCGGCCCGGACCGGGCCGTTGACGCGCGCTATACGGCGCGGCCCCTCACCCGTCGACGGGTGAGGGGCCGCGCCGTAGGGTCCGGTCCGCTCAGCGGGCGGCGGCCGCGATCAGCTCGCGCACGGCCCGGGCGACCGCGTCGGGGTGCTCCATCATCGCCACGTGCCCGGACTCCGGCAGCACCAGCAGCCGGGCGTCGGCGAAGGCCGCGCAGGCCCGGCGGGCCGAGCGGTAGGCGACCAGCCGGTCGCGCAGCCCGTACACCAGCAGCACCGGCGCCTCCACCTGCTCGGCCTGCCGCCACAGCGCCTGGTCGCCGCGCTCGGTGTACGCGGAGACGATGCCGCGGGCCGAACCGACCAGCGCCGGCATCGCGTGCGGCAGCTCCAGCCGGTGCCGGTACTCGGCCACCGCCTCGGCCCGGGCGGCCGGGCTCAGTCCGGCCGGGTCGCCGTAGACCAGGCGCAGCAGGTCCTCGGTGGCGGCCTCGGCGTCGCGCCGGCCGGCCGGCAGCCGGCGCAGCAGGGCGGGCAGGCCGGGCACGGCGAGCAGGCCGGTGGGCCAGGCGGAGCGCTGCGGGGGCAGTTCGGGCAGGGCGGGCGAGACCAGGGTGAGGCTGCGGACGAGGTCGGGGCGCAGGGCGGCGAGCCGGACGGCGACGGCGCCGCCGAGCGAGTTGCCGAAGAGGTGGACGGGGCCGCGGCCGGAGGCCTCCAGGTAGCCGATGACGGCGCGGACGTGGCCGGAGAGGCTGAGGTTGCCGTCGGCGGGCGGACCGGAGCGGCCGAAGCCGGGCAGGTCGACGGCCTCGCCGTCGACGAGGCCGTCGAGCCGGTCCATCAGGTCGTTCCAGTTGCCGGCCGAGCCGCCCAGGCCGTGCACGAAGAGCCCGGGCTCGCGCCCGTCGGTGCCGCCCCCCGGCATCCGGGCCGCCCCGGCGGGCCGGTGCACCGCGAGCACCGCACCGGGGACCTCGACCGTACGTACCTGCTGCTCAGCGCTGCTCATGGTGGACGATGGTAGTGAGCCCCGGCCAGGGGCGGCGGGGCGGTCCGGCCGTCCCATCCCTCGTCACACCACTGCCGACGCCGAGGTCAGCGCCGTATTGTGGGCTCCTGACAAGCGGGCGGGCAGCTTTTCTCGCGTTCACCAAGGGCCGACGCGGTTACCGAAAAGTAGAATCGGCCCTCTTGCCAGCCCCGATCAACCCCGAAGTGAGGAGCGCCGTGACGGCCATCCAAGAGGCGCAGGAGCGCCCGCGCGGTGCCCGCCTGCCGCGAAGCGCCCGCCGTGAACAACTGCTCGGTGCCGCCCAGGAGGTGTTCGTCGCGCAGGGTTACCACGCGGCCGCCATGGACGACATCGCCGACCGTGCCGGGGTGAGCAAGCCGGTGCTCTACCAGCACTTCCCCGGGAAGCTGGACCTCTACCTGGCGCTGTTGGACAAGCACTGCGACGCCCTGGTCGAGTCGACCCGCGAGGCGCTGGGCACCACCACCGACAACAAGCTGCGGGTGGCCGCGACGATGGAGGCGTACTTCAACTACGTCTCCAGCGAGTCCGGTGCCTTCCGGCTGGTCTTCGAGTCGGACCTGACCAACGAGCCGGCCGTGCGCGAGCGGGTGGAGCGGGCCTCCGAGGCGAGCGCGACGCTGGTCAGCAAGGTCATCCAGGAGGACACCGACCTGCCGGAGGCGGAGTCCAAGCTGCTGGCCGCCGGGGTCTGCGGCCTGGCCCAGATCACCGCCCGGTACTGGCTGTCGCAGGGGCTGGAGATCCCGCGCGACGAGGCGGTGCGGCTGGTCGCCAGCCTGGCCTGGCGGGGCCTGAAGGGCTTCCCGATGCACCCGGGCGACCTCGCCCCGGAGGGTTCCGCTCAGCGCTGACGATCCGCTGACCTTCGCCTGGGCGGTGATCGGGTGCTCTATGGTGAAGCCGTACGGCGCGGTCGCCGCGGTCGCTTGTCCCAGGCGCTCCGATGACCGCGCGTGGAGGCTGCAACCCCGGAGGGACGGAAGCCGTGGAGGTCAAGATCGGCGTGCAGAACGCGCCCCGCGAGATCGTGATCGAGAGCTCGCAGACTGCCGATGAGGTCGAGAGCGCGGTCGCGAAGGCGCTGGAGGGCTCCACCAAGCTCTTCTCGCTCACCGACGAGCACGGCCGCCGCGTCATCGTCCCGGCCGAGCGCCTGGCGTACGTGGAGATCGGCGAGCAGGCCGTCCGCAAGGTCGGTTTCGGCACCGCCTGAGGCGCCGCCCGCGAAAAGGGTCCGAACCGGTGCCCCGTTCCCTCCCCGGGAGCGGGGCACCGTCGCGTGTACGGCCAGGTCGGCCTGGGTACGGCGACAGGTGCGGCGCCGGTGCCGCACGTCCGTCCCCCGGGGAGGCCGCCTTGCTGGTCGAATCGATCGTCTTCGCCCTGGTCGGCCTGGTCGCGGCCGCGGCCGCGCTGCTCGGCCTGCCGGGGTACTTCCGGGCCTCCCGCCCGTTGGTGGCGGGGACGGCGACGGCCGCGGCGCTGCTCGGCGGGGTACTCGCGCACTTCTGCCTGGACGGGCGCCACCCGGTGGTCGCGGTGGCGTTCTCGGCGCTGGCCGCCGGGGTGCTCACCTCGCTGCTGGCCCGGCCTGACCTCGCCGCCGGGCGGGCCCCGGCGCACCGGCACCACCCGCACCGGGCCGGCGCCCACCGCGCGCGGCGGCACCGGCCGGTGTGACGCGGGGAGCTAACTGGCCAGGCCGAGGGCGGCCATCCGCCGGGTGTGCGCCTCGGTGATCCGGTTGAACATCTTGCCGACCTCGACCAGGTCGAAGCCCTGCACCTGGACGCCGCCGACCAGCAGGTTGGACAGCGCGTCCCGCTCGGCGACGACCCGCTGGGCCTGGCTGAGCGCCTCGCCCATCAGCCGCCGGCCCCAGAGGGCGAGGCGTCCGCCGGCCCGCGGGTCGGCCTCGATGGCCTGGCGGACCTTGTCGACGGCGAACTGGCCGTGGCCGGTGTCGGACATGACGCCGAGCACCAGGTCGCGGGTGTCGTCGTCCAGCCGGACGGCCACCTCGCGGTAGAAGTCGGTCGCGATGGCGTCCCCGACGTAGGCCTTGACCAGGCCCTCCAGCCAGTCCGAGGGCGCCGTCATCCGGTGGAACAGCTCCAGCGGCTCGACGAAGGGGCGCATGGCCTCCTGCGGGTCGGCGCCGATCTCGGCGAGCCGGTCGTGCAGCCGCTGGTAGTGCTGGAACTCGGCGGAGGCCATCCGGGCCAGGGCCGCCTTGTCGGCGAGGTCGGGCGCCAGTTTGGCGTCCTCGGCGAGCCGCTCGAAGGCGCTCAGCTCGCCGTACGCGAGCGCGCCGAGCAGGTCCAGTACCGCCGCGCGGTAGCCCGGCTCGGCCGAACACGTGGCCCAGTCGCCGATCGAGCCGCCCGTGCCGTCCTGCGTCTCACCTTGGGTCTCCATGACCCGCCACCTTAGTCCCGGGGGAGCGGCCGCCCCACCACCGACCGCACCCGGGTGACCTGCCGGATCGGCCGATCAGGGGCCGGTCGCCGGGGGCAATGTCAGACGCGTCACGTGTTCGAGTCGTCGGCTGACTGTATGGTGGTACGGAGCCCCGTCGTGTTCGCACGGTGTCACCGCCGTCTCGGTGGCCCGCACGAGCCCGCTCCCTAGCGGCAGCGCGTCCCTCGGACGTGTCCGCACCGGAGGCACGGGTACTCACGTACGCGGATGCCCGGTCGGAGAGCCGATCGGCTCCGACCATGGCTTGGACTTCAAGCCTTGGCACCGCATCAGTGGCCGAGCGAGGGCCGCCGAGACCACGCCCACCTGGCGGAGGTCCCGCGCAGGTCCCTCACGGGAATTTCCCCGACGCCGCCGGCGACGCGCCCCGTCATCGGGCCGCGCGCACCGGCCGGCCGCAGGGACCGGCGCGGTTGTGCGTCCGCGCAGCTGTCATCAGGGCCGCCCAGGCCCGTACGCAGCCGCGCGGCTGCCCGCCCGCCGCTCGCTCTCGGCCCCTCCGAAAACGGAAGAGGCAGCACCCTGTCCACCACCGCTGAACCCATCAAGACGACGTTCCGGGACCTGGGGATCCTCCCGGAGACCGCCGAGGCCCTCGAGTCCGTCGGCATCGTCCATCCCTTCCCCATCCAGGAGATGACCCTCCCGGTCGCGCTGACCGGCCACGACGTCATCGGCCAGGCCAAGACCGGCACCGGCAAGACCCTCGGTTTCGGCCTCCCGCTGATCGAGCGGGCCATCGTGCGCGCCGACGTGGACGCCGGCCGGGCCACCGAGGAGCAGCTCTCCGACTTCCCGCAGGCGCTGATCGTCGTCCCGACGCGTGAGCTCTGCACCCAGGTCACCAACGACCTGCAGACCGCCGGCAAGGTCCGCAACGTCCGCGTGCTCGCGGTCTACGGCGGCCGGGCGTACGAGCCGCAGGTCGAGGCGCTCAACAAGGGCGTCGACATCGTGGTCGGCACCCCGGGCCGACTGCTGGACCTCGCCGGCCAGAAGAAGCTGAACCTGTCCAAGGTCCGCGCGCTGGTCCTCGACGAGGCCGACGAGATGCTCGACCTGGGCTTCCTGCCCGACGTCGAGAAGATCATCACCATGCTGCCGGCCAAGCGGCAGACCCTGCTGTTCTCGGCCACCATGCCGGGCCAGGTCATCAACCTCGCCCGCCGGTACATGAGCCAGCCCACGCACATCCGGGCCGCCGCCCCGGACGACACCGGCGCCACCGTCGCCAACACCGAGCAGCACATCTTCCGTGCCCACTCCCTGGACAAGGTCGAGACGGTCTCGCGCATCCTGCAGGCCGACGGCCGCGGGCTGGCGATGATCTTCTGCCGCACCAAGCGCACCGCCGCCGACGTCGCCGACCAGCTGACCCAGCGCGGCTTCGCGGCCGGCGCCGTCCACGGCGACCTCGGCCAGGGCGCCCGCGAGCAGGCGCTGCGCGCCTTCCGCAACGGCAAGGTCGACGTCCTGGTCTGCACCGACGTGGCCGCCCGCGGCATCGACGTCGAGGGCGTCACCCACGTCATCAACTACCAGTGCCCCGAGGACGAGAAGACCTACCTCCACCGGATCGGCCGCACCGGCCGGGCCGGCGCCTCCGGCACCGCCGTCACCCTGGTGGACTGGGACGACATCCCGCGCTGGCAGCTGATCAACAAGGCGCTGGACCTGCCGTTCAACGAGCCGGAGGAGACCTACTCCACCTCGCCGCACCTGTACGAGCTGCTGAAGATCGCGCCGGGCACCAAGGGTGTCCTGCCGCGCTCGGAGCGCACCCGGGCCGGGCTCGGCGCGGAGGAGATCGAGGACCTCGGCGAGACCGGCGGGCGGGGCGCCCGCTCCGGGCGCGCCGGTGGCCGTGGTGGGCGGAGCGACTCGGGCCGCCCGGCCGTCGAGGCCCCGGCGGAGGAGGAGAAGCCGCGCCGCACCCGTGAGCGCCGTCGCACCCGCCGTGGCTCGGAGCTCGGCGCCGAGGGCGAGGCGGCCGTCACCGCCGCGGTGACCGAGGCGGCCCCGGCCGTCGAGGGTGCCGAGGGCGAGGCCGCTCCGCGCCGCCGTCGCCGCCGTTCGCGCGGTGGCTCCGCCGCGGGCGAGGTCACCCCGGTGGCCGCGGCCGAGGTCGTGGCCGAGGCTGCCGCGGTCGTCGAGGCCGCGGTGGTCGCGGCCGAGCCGGTGGCCGAGGAGAAGCCGCGGCGGACCCGTGCCCGCAAGCCGAAGGCGGAGACGGTCGAGGTCGCCGAGGTCGTGGAGGCCACCGCGGTGACCGAGGCTCCGGCCGAGGCCCCGGCCGAGAAGAAGCCGGCCCGCACCCGGACCCGCAAGCCCAAGGCGGAGACGGTCGAGGTCGCCGAGACCGTCGAGGCGGCCGCGGTGACCGAGGCCCCGGCCGAGGCCCCGGCCGAGAAGAAGCCGGCCCGCACCCGGACCCGCAAGCCCAAGGCCGAGGTCACCGAGACCGTCGAAGCCGCCGAGGCTCCGGCGACCGAGGCTCCGGCCGTGGAGAAGCCGGCCCGCACCCGGACCCGCAAGCCCAAGGCCGTCGCCGAGACCGCCCCGGAGGCTCCGGTCGCCGAGGCCCCGGCGACCGAGGCTCCGGCGACCGAGGTGCCGGCCCCGCGCAAGCGGACCCGCACCCGCAAGGCCGCGGCCGCCCCGGAAGCCACTCCGGAAGGCTGACCCGCCCCACCCCCGAGGGGGCGGCCGGACCATCACGGTCCGGCCGCCCCCTCGGGCGTTCCGGTCCGACGAGCCGGCGCCCCGCCCTCCCGCCGCCCCGGGCGTTCCCGGATGTCCCGGCTCGTGGAAGGGGCGCCGGGACGGCATAGGCTCGGGGCGTCGCCTGCCCCGGGAGGGAAACCGCTCATGAGTACTCCGCCGTTCCTGACCCTGCCCGGCTGTGCCCGAGCGGAGCGCGTGCCGACCGCGCGCGGGGAGTTCGCGGCGCTGCGGGCGGAGCCGGTCGGGCCGGTGCGCGGGTCGGCGCTGCTGGTGCCGGGGTTCACCGGCAGCAAGGAGGACTTCATCGCGCTGCTCGAACCGCTCGCGGCCGCCGGGTACCGGGTGACGGCCGTGGACCAGCGCGGCCAGTACGAGACCGGCGGGCCGGACGACGCGGCGGCGTACGCCGTGGCGGAGCTGGGCGCCGACGTCCGGGCGCTGACCGGGGTGCTGGCCGCGGAGGGCGGGCCGGTGCACCTGCTGGGGCACTCCTTCGGCGGCCAGGTGGTCCGGGAGGCGGTGCTCGCGGCCGCCACCGAGGGCCCGCTGCCGTGGCGTTCGCTGACCCTGATGGCCACCGGGCCGGGGGCGATCGACCCGGCCGAGGCGGCCCGGACCAAGCTGCTGCTGGACGTCCTGCCGGTCATGGGCCTGGAGGAGATCTGGCAGGTCATGCGGCAGATGGACGAGAGCAGCGAGGAGCCGAAGCCCGTCCTGGCGCCGGACGTCGCGGAGTTCCTGCACCGCCGTTGGGTGGCGAACGTGCCGCGCTCGCTGGCCGTCACGGGCGGGCACCTGGTGGCCGCGCCGGACCGGGTGGACGAGCTGGCCGCGGTGGCGGCCGGGGCGCTGCCGGTGCTGGTGCTGTCCGGGGAGCGGGACTACGCCTGGCCGGTGCCGGAGCAGACCGCGATGGCGGAGCGGCTGGGCGCCCGCCGGGTGGTCGTCGCGGGTGCGGCCCACTCCCCCAACGCCGAGCGGCCGGCCGCCACGGCCGACGCGCTGGCCGCGTTCTGGGCCTGAGCGGCCCCTGACCGGCGCCCCGCTTGGAGTGGTCTGAACCACTTTCGGAGGTTCGACCGGGCTCAGCGCAGGACAAAAGTCGTTAGTTACGGTAATCTTTGATTCTGTCCGGGAATCATCGACGACCCCCACCGGGGTGCCTTTCAGTCGAAACCTGGACGTTACGGACGGGCAACGGCCCGGTAGCACCACCACGGCACCGTGGTTCACGAGGCACTGGACGCACCAGGCAAGCAGGGGGAGCCCTTGCCGCAGCAGACCGCCGCACGTACGCCCCGCCCGATCCGGCCGCAGCGCCGGATCCGTAGGACCCCGAAAGGGCTGATACCGACTCAGCCGCAATCGCCCCGCCCGTCGGGGCCCGGAAAGGAGACGCCCATGACCAAGCCCATGCGCTTCGAGATCCTTCGACTGGACGACGCCAACGGCTCCGCGACCGACCGCGTGATAGCCGATGCCGAGACCGTCCGCGAACTCGTCCAGGACGCCGCCCGCACCGGCGAACGCCTGCTCATCCGCCCGTGCCCGACCGTCTGACCCTGCGCGGCGCCTCCGACCGGGAGGCCCCACCCGCCGCCGACGAGCCGGGAGCGTCCGATCCGGACGTGCCGATACCCGACTGACGCCCCGTCACCGCGATCGCCGTTGACGGGGCGTCAGTGCGTCCGGCCCCAGCCCCGGCCCCGGCCCAGCCCCCCGGAACGTTTGCCACCGCCCGCCACGGGACATCCCCCAACGGGAACCGCCCGCGCCCCGCGCCGGCCGGGCGTCACCACCGACAGGTGCCGCCGAGCCGTCCGTACGGGTGATCATCCTTGACGCGGCGGTCCGGAGGGAGGAGCGTTGTCGGCTATGAGGGGCGAGCCTAGCTGCCCGAGGTGCGCCGGTCGGGTCCGCGCCCCCGGTCTTTTTTCGGACACCTGGCAATGCGGCCGGCACGGAGCCGTGCACCCGATGCAGCCGGTGCTGCCCCCGAGTGTGGAAGCCCTCGGAGTCGCCGTCGCCCGCTCGCAGGTCCCCGTCTGGCTGCCCTGGCCGCTCCCGGTCGGCTGGCTGTACACCGGCATCGCCCACGTCGGCGACGACGTCTCCGGCGCCCGGGCCACCGCCGTCGCCTGCTCCGGTCCCGCCCCGCTCGGCGGCTTCGGCGAACTGGTGCTGGTCGCCGAGGAACTGGGGGTCGGCCTCGGCGCCCGCTACGCCGGACTGCCCGGCCCCGACCCGGGCGACTCGGTCGGCCTCTACAAGCCCGCCGACGCCAAGCTGATGGCCGCCGGTCGGCCCACCCCGATGTTCCACGTCCCGGACGCCCCGGCCGACCGCGCGGTGTTCGTCGGCGAGGCCCGCGGGCTCTGGCTCTGGGCGGTCGCGTGGCCCGAGCAGTCCGCCCTGGTGATGTACGACGAACTGGTGCTCACCGACCTGCGCGAGGCCGGCGCCGAACTGGACCTGCTGCCCTGCGGGGCGCTGTCCCCCCAGCTCCTCGGCTGACCGACCCCTGAACGGCCTATCCTGGGCGGCACCCACGAGCCCCCAGGAGTCCGCCCCGTGCGCATCGACCTGCACGCCCACAGCAACGCCTCCGACGGCACCGACAGCCCGGCCGAGCTGGTCGCGGCGGCGGTCGCCGCCGGCCTCGACGTGGTCGCGCTCACCGACCACGACACCGTCGCCGGCCACGCCGAGGCCGCCGGGGCGGTGCACGCGCTGCCGGACGGCGCCCGGCTGACCGTCGTCCCGGGCGCCGAGCTGTCCTGCGTGGTGGACGGCGTCAGCATGCACCTGCTGGCGTACCTGTTCGACCCCGAGGAGCCGGAGTTCGCGCGCGAGCGGGAGCTGGTGCGCACCGACCGCTTCCGGCGCGGGCGGGCGGTCGTCGAACGCTGCCGGGAACTCGGCGCGGACATCAGCTGGGAGCAGGTGCAGCGGATCGCCGGGGCCGGCTCGGTCGGGCGGCCGCACATCGCCAGCGCACTGGTCGAGGCGGGCGTGGTGGCCACCGTCTCGGACGCCTTCACCCCCGAGTGGCTGGCCAACGGCGCCCGGGCGGACGTCCGCAAGCACGAGACCGACCCGGTGCGGGCGGTCCGGCTGGTCCGGGCGGCCGGCGGGGTACCGGTGTTCGCCCACCCCGGCGCGGTCAAGCGCGGCCGGACCGTCCCGGACCAGGTGATCGCCGACCTCGCGGCGGCCGGACTGGCCGCGCTGGAGGTCGACCACACCGACCACGACGAGGAGACCAGGCAGCGGCTGCGCGGCCTGGCCGGCGACCTCGGCCTGCTGGTCACCGGCTCCAGCGACTACCACGGCAGCCGCAAGACCGTCCGGCTCGGCGAGCACACCACCGACCCCGAGGTGTACGAGGCGCTGCTCGCCCAGGCCACCGGGGCGAAGCCGATCGAGCGCTGACCGCGCGGCGGGGCGGGCGGGCGCGGGTGCCCCCGCCTTCGCCGGGGCTCAGTCGAGCGTGACGCCGCGGCGCTGGGGGTCGCGCAGGTCGGTGCCCTGGTTCAGCCAGCGCTCCTGCAGCGCGGCCGCGCCGTGCACCCGCTTCCAGCCGGCCTCGTTGGGCGTCATCGGCAGCAGCGGCAGGAAGCGCACCGGCTCGGCGGGCTCGGCCAGTTCCAGGTCCTCGACCAGGCCGCCCGGCTCGGCGGCCAGCACCGAGGTGAAGGGGGCGCCGTCCCAGAGCGGGGCGCCGAGGTCCAGCGAGCCGCCCGGGGCCACCACCAGGCCCTCGACCTGCGGGGTCGCGGCGAAGGTGGCGAGGCTGCGCAGCACGCCGTCGCGCCCGCCGCGCACCGTCAGCACCAGTTCGACGCGCGGGCCGCGCAGCTGGTCGGCGACCGGCGCGGTCGGGTCGGCCATCGGGGCGGCGGACATCCCGAGCGTCGCGTAGCGGACCAGTGCCTCGTCGTCCGGGCCGAAGCGCAGCACCTCGATCCGGTCGGTGCCGAGGAAGGTGACGGCGGCGCGGCCGCTCGGCTCGCCGAAGGTCGAGATCAGCCGGGCCTCGACGGCGGCCAGCACCGCCTCCCGGGTGAGTTCCGGGGAGCTGCCGCCGTGGGGGTCGCCGAAGGACGGGAAGTCGTGCGCCATGCCGGTGAGCGTAACCCGGGCCGCTTTCCGGTCCGCGCGGGGGCGTACGGGCACCGGGCGGGGAAACTCCGCGGGCAACGGGCGGGGAAACTCCGGGGCGCCGATGTCCGGCCAGCTGTTAGGGTGAGCGACTGGCCACCGGGATCGAACGTCCCGGGGCGGCGGCGCGAAGGAGGTGGTTGCGGTGGATACCGGCCGACCATGCAGTACCGGCAGCTCTGCCCGGCCCCGACTTCCCCGCATCCCTCGCCTCGTAGGCCGTACCGGCTGATCCAGCCGTAGTGGCCCGGGCGCGGATCGGCGGCGGACGGACCGGCCGGGAGAGCACCCCTCATCCCCTTCACCGGTGTTCCTCGCCGTCGCACCACGGCCCTGCTTGCGGCCCTTCCGCGCCGCCGTGCGACGGCTCCTGCCTCAGGGAGCCTGCCATGTCGATGATCAACAGCCTGCGCGCCGCCGTCCGCACCAACCGCCGTCGGGGTGTCACCGGGGCGTACGACGCCGTGCCCGAGGGCAGCGGCTCGGCGGTCGTGGACTGCGCCGTCTATCAGCACGGCCGGCGCAACGGTGAGGCCTGCAGCCCGCGCGAGGCCGCCCGCCGGGTCAAGGCGGCACACCAACTCACGGACACCGCAGGGTCGTTCAGCTGGATCGGGCTGCACGAGCCGACCGGCGACGAGTTCGAGGGCATCGCCCAGCGGTTCGGCCTGCACCCGCTCGCGGTGGAGGACGCGGTGCACGCCCACCAGCGGCCCAAGGTGGAGCGCTACGACGACGTGCTGTTCGCCGTCTTCAAGACCATCCGCTACGTCGAGCACGACCAACTCACGCCCACCAGCGAGGTGGTGGAGACCGGCGAGCTGATGGTCTTCGCCGGGCGGGACTTCGTGATCACCGTGCGGCACGGCGGCCACGGCTCGCTCCAGGAGCTGCGGCACCGGCTGGAGGCGGACGCGGACGAGGCCGGGCTGCTCGCCAAGGGCCCGGCCGCGGTGCTGCACGCGATCGCCGACCACGTGGTGGACAACTACCTGCTGGTCGCCGAGCGGCTGCAGAACGACGTGGACGAGATCGAGTACGGCGTCTTCTCGGCCAAGGGCGCGCGCACCGCGGACGTCGGCCGGGTGTACCAACTCAAGCGCGAGGTACTGGAGTTCAAGCGCGCGGTGGCGCCGCTGCTGCGCCCGATGCAGCAGCTGTCCGAGCCGCTGCAGCGCCTGGTGGACCCGGACATCCAGAAGTACTTCCGGGATGTCGCCGACCACCTGGCCCGGGTCACCGAGCAGGTGCACGGCTTCGACGAGCTGCTGAACTCGCTGCTGCAGGCGAACCTGGCGCAGGTGTCGGTGGCGCAGAACGAGGACATGCGCAAGATCACCGCCTGGGCGGCGATCTTCGCGGTGCCCACCATGATCACTGGCGTGTACGGGATGAACTTCGACTACATGCCCGAACTGCACCACGCGTACGGCTATCCGATGGTGCTCGGCGCGATCACGCTGATCTGCGTCGGGATGTACCGGGGCTTCCGCCGCAACGGCTGGCTGTAGCCCCTCCCAAGGGGATCAGCGCCGCCCGCCGCGGGCCACCAGGACCAGACCGAGCAGGATCAGCACCACCGCCGGGTAGGCGGCCGCCGGGGGCCACTGGCCCAGCCACAGGGCGGCGATCAGGGTCGCGCCCGGGGTCTCCAGCAGGATCGCGGTGGAGGTGACCGACGGGCCGAGGGTGCGCACCACCCGGTTGCTCAGCGAGTGCCCGAGCAACTGCGCGGTGACCATCAGCAGCACGATCTGCCACCAGGCCCCGGCCGACCAGCCGGACAGCCCGGTCCCGGTGACCAGGCAGATCACCAGCAGGCCGACCGCCGTGGTGGCGTAGCAGACCAGGGTGTACGCGGTGGTGCTGACGGTCTTGCGGACCTCGGCGCCGAGCAGCATGTACCCGGCCGCGGCCAGCCCGGCGGCGAGCGCCAGGGCGTCACCGAGCAGGGCCCGCGGGGACATCGAGAGGTCCACGCCGGTCAGCACCAGCACGCCGGCGAAGGCGACGACGGTACCGAGCCAGACCATCCGGGGCGCGCGGACGCCGAACAGCCGCATCAGCAGGATCGTCCACAGCGGGGTGGTGGTGACCAGCGCGGTGGCGGAGGCCACCGAGGTCATCCGCAGGCTGGGCATCCAGAGCGCGAAGTGCACCGCGAGCAGCGCCCCGGCGGCGACCGCCAGCAGCAGCGCCCGTCGCCCGATGCCGCGCAGTTCGGCCCGGTGGCGCAGCAGCGCGTACGGGCCCAGGGCGCCCACCGACATGACGTTGCGCCAGAAGGCGATGGCCAGCGCGGGCGCGGCGGTGGCGGAGATCAGCGGGCCGGAGAAGGAGATGCCGCCGATCGAGACGGCGAGCAGCAGCAGGTCGACGGTGGGGAGCGGGTGCGCGGGCCGCGGGTCGGCGGCGGCTTGGGCGGGGGCGGTCGCGGGCCGGGCGGCGGGCACGGCGCTCCTTCGCTGGTCACAGGGGTGGGGCGCTCATACGGTAAGGCCCTTGGCCCGGTAATGGAACTGTCGCCCGGGAGCTGAGACGTCCCCGGAAGGAGCGCGCGCGTCCGACGCGACCACCGCGCGCGTCCGGCGTGACCACCGCGCACCTCCGGTGTCACCACCGCGCACCTCCGGCCGACCGGGGCAGGCCGGAAGCCCGTACGCTGTGCGCCATGGACCGCAACTCCGCCGCCCCCACCGCCGACGACTTCCTCGACCAGGCCCTGCTGGAGGAGGCCGCGAAGAAGTCCGGGCTGCTCTGGGTGCGCGCGGACGGCGAGACGCAGTCCCGCCCGCTGTGGCACGCCTGGCACGACGGCGCGGTGGTGGTGGTCGGCGACGGCGGCGAGCAGCCGCTGCACGGCCTGACCGCGGGCGCCGGCGCCGTGATCACCGTGCGCAGCAAGGACAAGGGCGGCCGGCTGACCGGCTGGAACGCCGAGGTGGTGGAGCTGGCGCCGAACGGCGAGGCCTGGCTGGGCGCCGTCGAGGAGCTCAAGGGCAAGCGGCTGAACGCGCCCGACACCGACACCATCGCCGAGCGCTGGGCACGCGAGTGCCGGGTGCTGCGGCTGCGGCCGTCCGGCGCATTGACCGAGCGCCCGGGCGCCATGCCGGACGGCTCGCTCGCCGCCCAGCCGATGCCCACCCCGGCCACCACCCGCCGCCCGATCCCGGCCGGTCTGCCCAAACTGCTGTTCAAGCGCCGTTAAAGGTTCACGCCCAGGACTCCTCGGGTCGCTACGGTGCCTCACCGGGCCGGGCGTACGCCGCACGGGTAGCCTTGGCCGAACGTGCGCCGCGGCGCGCACCGTACGGCGTCGAGCAGGTCGAGCGAGTCGAGGGAGTTCATGGCAGGGCCAGGTACCCGGGTCTTCATCTCCCATCTCTCCGCCATCGCGGTCTTCGACCCGAACGGCGACCAGGTCGGACGGGTCCGGGACGTGGTCGTCTCGCTGCGTCTGGGCGGGCGCCCGCCGCTGGTGCTCGGCCTGGTGGTCGAGGTCGTCGCCCGGCGCCGGATCTTCCTGCCGATGACCAGGGTGACCAGCCTGGAGTCCGGCCAGGTGCTCACCACCGGCCTGATCAACCTGCGCCGCTTCGAGCAGCGCCCGTCCGAGACCCTGGTGCTCGCCGAGCTGCTGGACCGCACCGTCACCTGGTCCAAGACCGGTGAGGACGTCACCGTGCTGGACGTCGGCATGGTGCAGACCAGGCTGCGCGAGTGGGAGGTCAGCAAGGTCTTCGTCCAGGTCGGCCGGACCTCCCGGCTGCGCAAGGGCAAGGGCGAGCGGCTCACCCTGGACTGGCAGGACGTCACCGGCTTCGCGCTGCCCGAGCAGGACCAGGGCGCGGCCAACCTGCTCGCCACCTTCGAACAGCTGCGCCCGGCCGACCTCGCCAGCGTGATGCACCACCTGTCCGCCAAGCGCCGCGCCGAGGTGGCCGCCGCACTGCCCGACGAGCGGCTCGCGGACGTCCTGGAGGAGCTGCCCGAGGACGACCAGGTCGAGATCATCGGCAAGCTCCAGGGGGAGCGGGCGGCCGACGTCCTGGAGGCGATGGACCCGGACGACGCCGCCGACCTGCTCTCCGAACTGCCCGGCGACGAGGCCGAGCGGCTGCTCGGGCTGATGGAGCCGGAGGAGGCCGAGCCGGTCCGGCGCCTGCTGTCGTACGAGGAGGACACCGCCGGCGGTCTGATGACCACCGAGCCGATCGTCCTGGAGCCGGACGCGACGGTCGCCGAGGCGCTGGCCCGGATCCGGATCCGCGACCACAAGCCCGCACTGGCCGCCCAGGTGTACGTCTGCCGGCCGCCGAACGAGACCCCGACCGGCAAGTACCTGGGCGCGGTGCACTTCCAGCGGCTGCTGCGCGAGCCCCCGTACGTCCTGGTCGGCTCGCTGGTGGACGACGACCTGGACGCGCTGCCGCCGGACACCCCGCTGCCGCTGGTCACCAGCTACCTGGCGACGTACAACCTGGTGGCCGCGCCGGTCGTGGACGAGGCGGACCACCTGCTCGGCGCGGTGACCGTCGACGACGTGCTCGACCACCTGCTGCCCGAGGACTGGCGTGACGCCGCGCTGCACGCCCGGGACGACGAGGACACCCGGCACGACGAGAGGGAGGAGATGACCGATGGACGGTGACCGCACCGGACGACCCGGCGACTCCGCGCGCCGACGCCTGCAGGGCGAACTGCGGGAACTGCGCCAGCTGCGCGAACTGCGCACCCGCGAGGGCAGCAGCCGGGATCGCCTGGAGACCTCCCCCATCACCGGCTCCAACCGCGCCCGCCTCGACCAGCCGCGCACGGCCCGGCCGGGCCTGCTGACCCTGCCGTCCTACGACCCCGAGGCCTTCGGCGTGCTGTCGGAGCGGATCGCCCGCTTCCTCGGCACCGGGCGGTTCATCGTCTGGATGACGGTGTTCGTCGTGGTGTGGATAGGGTGGAACACCCTGCTGCCGGCCGGTGTGCGCTTCGACGAGTACCCCTTCATCTTCCTCACCCTGGCGCTGTCGCTGCAGGCCTCGTACGCGGCGCCGCTGATCCTGCTGGCGCAGAACCGGCAGGACAACCGGGACCGCGTCAACATGGAGCAGGACCGGGCTCGCAGCGACCGCAACATCGCCGACACCGAGTACCTGGCCCGCGAGGTCGCCGCCCTGCGGCACGGGCTCGGCGAGGTGGCCACCCGGGACTTCATCCGCTCCGAGCTCCAGTCGCTGCTCAAGGACATCGACGAACGACGGGGCGCGGCCGAGCCGTTGTGACCCTCGGCACGCTACCGGCCGGTTAAGCGGTTCGCCGGGCGCCGTACCATCAAGGCATGGCCAACGAGACAGAGGTCGCGGCCGGCGTCACGGAGGAGTCCGTACGCCAGGCGCTGGCGACCGTCAACGACCCGGAGATCAACCGCCCGATCACCGAAATCGGCATGGTGAAATCGGTCGGGATCGCCGAGGACGGCGTGGTGAGCGTCGCGGTCTACCTGACCGTCTCCGGCTGTCCGATGCGCGACACCATCACCACCCGGGTCCGCGAGGCGGTCGGCAGGGTGCCCGGCGTGACCGGCGTCGAGGTCGAGCTGGACGTGATGAGCGACGAGCAGCGCAAGGAGCTCTCCCAGCTGCTGCGCGGCGGCGCCCCCGAGCGGGAGATCCCGTTCGCCAAGCCCGGCACGCTGACCCGCGTCTACGCCGTCGCCTCCGGCAAGGGCGGGGTCGGCAAGTCCTCGGTGACGGTCAACCTGGCCGCCGCGATGGCTGCGGACGGGCTGAAGGTCGCCGTGGTGGACGCCGACATCTACGGCCACAGCGTGCCGCGCATGCTGGGCGTCGAGGGCCGCCCGACCCAGGTCCAGGACATGATCATGCCGCCGCAGGCGAACGGCGTGAAGGTCATCTCGATCGGCATGTTCACCCCGGGCAACGCCCCGGTGGTCTGGCGCGGCCCGATGCTGCACCGGGCGCTCCAGCAGTTCCTCGCCGACGTGTACTGGGGCGACCTGGACGTGCTGCTGCTGGACCTGCCGCCCGGCACCGGCGACATCGCGATCTCGGTGGCCCAGCTGGTCCCCAACGCGGAGATCCTGATCGTCACCACCCCGCAGATGGCCGCCGCCGAGGTGGCCGAGCGGGCCGGCACCATCGCGGTGCAGACCCACCAGAAGATCGTCGGCGTGATCGAGAACATGTCCGGCATGCCGTGCCCGCACTGCGACGAGATGATCGACGTCTTCGGCACCGGCGGCGGCCAGACCGTCGCGGACGCGCTCACCCGCACCGTCGGCGCGACCGTCCCGGTGCTCGGCTCGATCCCGATCGACGTCCGGCTGCGCGAGGGCGGTGACGACGGCCGCCCGGTCGTGCTCGCCGCCCCCGACTCCCCGGCCGGCGCCGCCCTGCGCGCCGTGGCCGGCAAGCTCGGCGGCCGCCAGCGCGGCCTGTCCGGCATGTCGCTGGGCCTGACGCCCAAGAACAAGTTCTGAGGCTGTGACACCCGCCCCGAGCGGGCGAACAGGCGAGCGGGCGAGCCCCCGCCCCGAGCCGAAGGGGCGCGCCGGTGCCGAAAGGGAGAAGCGACCAGCGAGGTACGAGCGCCGGAGCGCCGACCGTCGGCACCGGACCCGAGCGCCCCGGAGGCGAGCGGGCGAGTAACACGGGCGAGTAACAGCTGAGGGCCCGGGTGGACGTCCACCCGGGCCCTCGGCGTCTCCACGGGCCCTACGGGCGGGCGTAGCCGCCCAGGTCGGGGACGGTGGCGAAGCCGATGCCGTACGCGCTGACGCCCCGGCCGAAGGCGCCGAGCAGCACGCCGGGGGCCTCGCCCGCCAGCACCCAGCCGTACTCCGACTCGCGGTACCGGAACGGCTGCGGCAGGCCGTTGACCGGCAGGCTCAGGGTGGACCAGCCGGGGCCGGCCAGGTCGTCGGCGAGGTCCCAGGCCAGGTTGCTCTGCTGGTCCAGCCAGTCCTGGCGCAGCATGCGGTCCAGCTGGCCGGGCCAGGTCGCGGCGAGCAGGCCGGAGCCGGCCAGCCAGGCGGCGGAGGAGGCGGAGGTCGCCTCCAGCGTGCCGGTGTTGTCGGCGCTGCGGCGGCTGTCCCGGCGGGCCACGGTGACCACGACGGCGAACTTCCGCACGTCGCGCGGCTCGAACTGCTTGGCGGGCTCGTCGCCGTGGCCGAGGGTGCCGTAGTCGACGCTGCCCGCCGCCCCGCCGCGGGGGCCGCCGGCGCCGGCCTGCATCAGGAAGCGGCGGCCGGTCCAGCCGTCGTCCAGGCCGTACCAGGGGAAGTCGGCGGACAGGTAGGGCACCAGCGGGTCCGCCGGGCCTGCCTGCCCGCCGACCACCGGGCCGCCGGCCGTGACCGTCGCCCCTCCCGCCTGACTCGTCGCGTCCATCCCCGGGCCTCCTCAAACGCACGTGTGCCTGCCGTGGCGCGCTCCCATGGTGGCGTACCTCGGCGTTCCCGGGGGCCGTTCCTGGTCCGCGCGGACGCGGATGTGACGGACGGCTCAGCGGGAACAATCAGCACAATAGCGGCGCGCACGCCGCCGCCCCGCTCAGTCCGGCGGCCGGGCGGGGCGGTGGCGTCGGTGCTGCTAGGTGGCGTCGGGGTCGAACGGGGGCCGCTCGCCGGGCTGCAGCGGGGCGCCGGTGGAGGCGGGCGCCGCGGCGGCCTTCTCGAAACTCACGCTGCCCGCCCGGCCGTTCACCGGCGCGGCCGGCTTGTCGTCCAGGACGGAGCGGATGTCGAGCGACTCCTTCATGTCCTTCAGCCCCAGCGGGTCCTGCTGGTCGCCCATGAGCTGCTTGCGGACGAAGGTCTTGGGGTTGAGGTCATCGAACTCGAAGTCCTTGAACTCGGGCCCGAGCTCGCTGCGGATGTCCTCCTTCGCGGTGTCGGCGAAGGAACGGATCTTCCGGATGAAGCCCATGGTGTCCTGGATCAGCTTCGGCAGCTTGTCGGGGCCGAAGATGATGATCGCCATCACGATCAGGGTCAGGATCTCCAGCCCACCTACGTCGCTGAACACCTTTGCTCCCTAGCTCGTCGGACGACGGTTCCTACAGGGTAATGGCCACCGGCGGGTCCCTGGTCCACGGCGTGATGAACCCGTGGTAAAGACCAGCCGGTGGCCGGGGCAGGCGAAGGGTGCGCTAACGGATCTGCTGGCGCAGGGCGGCGATGCTGCCGGGGTAGCGCTCCGGGGACGAGGACGGCTCGGCCCCGCGGGTGGCGGCCACCGGGCGGCCCGGGAAGTCCACCGGGACCTGCGCGTTCATCGGGACCAGGCCGGTGCGGCCGCTGGTGCCGCTGCCGCCGACCGGGCTGACGGTGGTGCCGTGCTGCTCTTCGCCCTGGGTGAGGCCCCCGACGCCGCCGAGGGTGACCGCGGCGACCGAGAAGGCGCCGGCGGCGGCGAACACCAGTCGGCGGCCACGGGCCGCGGAGGGGCGTACGGCGGCCGCGGCGGGCTGGGGACGGGCGGCGGTGCGGTCGGGCCGGGCGGCGGCCTCCGGTCGGTCGGTGCGCCGCCCCATCAGCGGTCGCAGCACCGAGCCGCGGCCGAAGGCCCGCGGGTCGACCCCGGGGATGGGGGCGCCGGCGCCGAGCGCGCCCGCACCGAAGGAGGCGCCGGCGCCGCGGCCGAAGGAGCCGCCGTTGAGCCGGCTGCCGCCGAGCGTCCCGGTGGCGCCCATTCCGCCACCGGGCAGGTCGTCGTCGTCGCGGCCTCGGCCGCGCGGCCGGCCGGCGTCCGCCGGGGCGTCCTCCGGGAGGCTGCCGACGGCCATCAGCCGGGCCATCAGCGCGGAGGAGGGGCCGGGGTTGTCGGTGCGGGTCAGCAGGTGCTTGACGGACCGACCCTCGTCGGCCTCGGCCTTGCACTGCGGGCAGGTCGCCAGGTGGGCCAGGACCCGCTCGCGGGAGTCGTGGCCGAGTTCGCCGTCCAGGAAGGCGGACAGCCGGTCGCCGAGGTGGTGTTCCTCGGCCGCGGGTTCGGTGGGCCGTACGGGCACCGCGCGCAGTGCCGTGTCGGCGGGCAGCGGGAGGGCGGGCAGCAGGGGCTCGCCGGGTTCGCCGATCACCGGGTCCGCGGCTCCGCGACGGCCCGGCAGTGCCCAGCTCCGCCAGGCCGAGGATCGTTCGGATGCGTCCGAACGGTCCGGGCCGGACCAGCTGGTTCCGCTCACGATCGCCTCCGTCCGCGCCCGCCGGGCGCAGTCGCGACCTCGGCGGCGACACCGACCGGCACCGGCTCCTCCGAGCCGCCGCGGCGCTCGCGGCCCGGGGCCGAGCCGGGGGCGCGGTGCTTGAGCGCGGCGCGCAGGTGGGAGCGACCGCGGTGGATGCGGCTGCGGACGGTACCGAGCTTGACGCCCAGCGTGGCGGCGATCTCCTCGTAGGAGAGGCCCTCGATGTCGCAGAGCACCACGGCGGCGCGGAACTCCGGGGCGAGGGTGTCCAGGGCCTGCTGCACGTCGGCGTCGAAGTGGGTGTCGCTGAAGTGCTGGGCCGGGCTGGGCTCGCGGGAGGCGAGCCGCTCGGCCGCGTCCTCGCCGAGCGCGTCGAAGCGGATGCGCTGGCGGCGGCGGACCATGTCCAGGAACAGGTTGGTGGTGATCCGGTGCAGCCAGCCCTCGAACGTGCCGGGGGTGTAGGTCGACAGCGAACGGAACACCCGGACGAAGACCTCCTGGGTGAGGTCCTCGGCGTCGTGCTGGTTGCCCGTCAGGCGGTAGGCCAGGCGGTAGACGCGGGCGCTGTGGGCCTCGACGATCTCCTCCCACGTGGGAGGAGTCCAGGTCTGCGCGTCGGGACCTTCGGCGAAGGTCGCGAGAACAGGGGCCTCGGTGGTACCGGCGGCCGGCGTCTCGGCGGCGGGCTGGTCCAGGTCGGTGTGCGCAGGCTGGTTCATCACGGGCTTCGGCGTACGGGCCGACGCGGTGCCGCGGGAGTGCCGCCGCACAGGGACGTCGCCCTCGGCCACACCTCCTCGGTCGGCTCTTCTGCCCAGCAGGGCCACCACCATATCCACCTCACCCGTCAAGCCCGGATAAAAGTGCCCGCGCGGTCTTGCGCACCCGGTCGTCAGTCACAACGGCCCGCCGCCGTACGCGGTTCCCGCCCGGCCAGTAATCTGTGGCAGGAAATATCGACATCCTCCGGCACCGGGCCGCCACCCGGGGCTCCGAAAGAGGCAGCCATCAGCGAGTTCGGGCCCGCGCGCGCGGCCCTCGCCGACACCTACGTGGGCGAGGACGCCGTGCTGACCTACGCCCGGGCCCAGTCCGCGCGGACCGGGATACGGGCCATCGGGCCGAGCGGCGGGGCCTGCCTGCGCCTGCTGGCCGCGGCGCTGGACGCCAAGGCGGTGGCCGAGATCGGCACCGGCACCGGGGTGTCCGGCGTCTACCTGCTGCGCGGGATGCGGCCGGACGGCGTGCTCACCACGGTCGACTCCGAGCCGGTGCGCCAGCAGCTGGCCCGCGAGGCCTACCAGGCGGCCGGCTTCGCGGCCAACCGCTCGCGGTTCATACCGGGCCGGGCCCTGGACGTACTGCCCCGGCTCGCCGACGGCCAGTACGACCTGGTGTTCTGCGACGGCGACCCGGCCGAGTCCCGCGAGTACCTGCTGGAGTCGCTGCGACTGCTGCGGCCGGGCGGGATGGTCTGCTTCGAGGGGGTCTTCCAGGAGGGCCGGCTCGCCGAGCCGGAACTGCAGGACCCGCAGACCGGCGCGGTGCGGGACCTCGTCCGGGACGTCCGGGAGAGCGACGCGCTGCTGCCCGCGCTGCTGCCGGTCTCGGACGGGCTGCTCTGCGCCGTCAAGCGCTGACCGCGGTGCGACGCCGGGCCCCCGTACAGCGCCGGGCGCCGGGCGCCAGGGGAACGCACGGGCCCGGGCCGACGTGATGTCGTACCCGGGCCCGGCAGTACGTCTCCAGGAGACGACGAGCACCCGCTGCGGTCAGCCGGTGACCTTCTTCAGGGCATCGCCCAGGGCGTCGGCCTCGTCAGGCGTGAGCTCCACCACGAGGCGTCCGCCGCCTTCGAGCGGAACGCGCATGATGATGCCCCGCCCCTCTTTGGTGACTTCGAGCGGGCCGTCACCCGTCCGCGGCTTCATGGCCGCCATGCTCGTTCCCCTTCCTGCAACCGCTCAGCTACGCACCGGCAGTCCGTCCACCGCCGGTATCGAACGCATTGATCGGAAGCCATTATCCCGCATGCCACGGCCTGATGACCAACATCACTCTCGGTGCAACCACGGCCGGACCGGCCGGAACCGCCGCAATTGGCGTCATAAGCCCCGGCGCGGCGGCGGTGCGGGCCCCACCGGAAGGTGCGATACCTCACACTCCCCAGGCTGCCCTCCGCTCCGGCATCCTGGCACGACCACCGACGCAACGATCGTTTAGGGAGCCCTCGCCCATGTCCGATTCCGTGCTGTACGAGCTGGACGGCGGCCTGGCCGTCATCACCATCAACCGCCCGGAGGCGATGAACGCCCTGGACGTCGCCACCAAGGTCGCGCTGCGCGACGCCGTGACCGAGGCCGCCGGCAGTCCGGCGGTGCGGGCGGTGCTGCTGACCGGGGCCGGTGAGCGGGCGTTCTGCGTCGGACAGGACCTGAACGAGCACCTGGCGCTGCTGAAGCGGTTCGAGGAGACCGGCGAGGGCGCGCTGCGGACCGTCGCCGAGCACTACAACCCGCTGACCCGCGCGCTCGCCGGGATGCGCAAGCCGACCGTCGCCGCGGTCGGTGGGGTGGCGGCCGGTGCGGGTGCCTCGCTCGCCTTCGCCTGCGACTTCCGGATCCTCTCCGACCGGGCCGGCTTCAACACCGCCTTCGCCGGGATCGGCCTGACCGCCGACTCCGGCGCGTCCTGGACGCTGCCCCGGCTGGTCGGGCACGCCAAGGCCACCGAGCTGCTGATGCTGCCCCGGACGGTCAAGGCCGCCGAGGCGATGGAGCTGGGCCTGGCCACCAAGGTCGTGCCGGCCGACGAACTCGCCGCCACCGCGCGGGTCTTCGCCCGCGAGCTGGCCGCGGGTCCGACGGTGGCCTACGGCGCCATCAAGGAGTCGCTGGCGTACGGCGCCTCCCACTCCCTGGACGAACTGCTCGACAAGGAGGACGAGTTGCAGACCCTGGCCGGGGAGAGCGAGGACCACCGGATCGCGGTGCGCGCCTTCATCGCCAAGGAGAAGCCCGAGTACGTGGGCCGCTAGGTCTACTTCGTCGTCGTCCCGCCGGTGCGGACGTGGCAGTCCGCCAGGTGGTCGTCGACCAGGCCGCAGGCCTGCATCAGGGCGTAGGCGGTGGTTGGGCCGACGAAGCGGAAGCCCGCCTTCTTCAGCGTCTTCGCCAGTGCCGTCGACTCGGGGGTGACGGCCGGCACCTCGCCCAGCGTGCGGGGGGCCGGCCGGTCCGGGCCGGCGGCGAACTGCCAGATCAGCGCGTCCAGGCCGCCGTCCAGGTCGCGGGCGACCCGGGCGTTGGCGATCGCCGCCTCGATCTTGGCCCGGTTGCGGATGATGCCGGCGTCGGCGAGCAGCCGCTCCTTGTCGGCCTCGCCGAACTCGGCGACCTTGCCGATCTCGAAGCCGGCGAACGCGGCCCGGAAGCCCTCCCGGCGGCGCAGGATGGTCAGCCAGGACAGGCCGGACTGGAAGGCCTCCAGGCAGACCCGTTCGAACAGGGCGTCGTCGCCGTGCACCGGGCGGCCCCACTCGGTGTCGTGGTAGACGCGGTAGTCGTCGGTGGAGTCGCCCCAGCCGCAGCGGCGCAGGCCGTCCGCGCCGAGGACGGCGCCGTCGCCCGCCCCGGTCACCGCTCCTGCACCGGCTTCGCGTCCTCGGGGGCCTGCCCCTTGGTGAGCGCCACGGCGGGCTCGACCACCGTGGCGAACTGCTCCAGGCCGGGCAGCGGTTCGGCGGCCGGGTCGGGGGCGGTGGCGGCCTCGACCGCGCCGCGCAGGTGGGCGGCGGCCTCCAGCTCGGCGATCCGCGAGTCGCGGTAGGCGAGTTCGGCGCCGAGGCGGTCCAGGACGTCGTCCACCTCGTCCATCCGGTAGCCGCGCACGGCCATCGGCAGGCGCAGCTCGTCCACGTCCGTCTTGCTCAGCGGTCGGTCCTGCGGAAGCCGCGCGGCGATGCGGTCCGGCACCGCCTCCGGCATCGAGCCGCCCCCGCCGAGCGCCACCAGCGCGGCGCCGCCGACCACGACGGCCATGGCGACCACGATCACCCAGAACACGAGCTGTCCTCCCGAACTCCCGGTCGGCCTCCTCCGAGGTGCCAGGGAACCGGGCTGATCATGACAGCATGGTCCCTAGTGAGGCCGGGGGCCATCATCGCACCCGCAGGAGCTGTGGAGGAGACATCGGTGGCACTGCGCCTGGGACCGCGCGAATTCGGTGACGACGAGCTGGTGATCATGGCCATCGTGAACCGGACCCCGGACTCGTTCTTCGACAAGGGCGCGACCTTCGCCGACGAGGCCGCCTTCGCCGCCGCCGACCGCGCGATGGCCCAGGGCGCGGCGATCCTGGACATCGGCGGGGTGAAGGCCGGCCCGGGCGACGAGGTCACGGTCGAGGAGGAGCTGCGGCGCACCGTGCCGTTCGTGGCCGAGCTGCGCAAGCGCCACCCCGAGGCGGTGATCAGCGTGGACACCTGGCGGCACGAGGTCGGCGAGGCGGTCTGCGAGGTGGGCGCGGACCTGCTGAACGACGCCTGGGGCGGGGTCGACCCCGAGCTCGCCGAGGTGGCCGCCCGGTACGACGCCGGGCTGGTCTGCACCCACGCGGGCGGCGCCGAGCCCCGCACCCGGCCGCACCGGGCCGGGTACGAGGACGTGATGGCGGACATCCTGCGGATCACCGTGGGGCTGGCCGAGCGGGCGGTGGAGCTGGGTGTCCGCCGGGACGCGGTGATCATCGACCCGGGGCACGACTTCGGCAAGAACACCCGGCACTCGCTGGAGGCCACCCGGCGGCTGCCGGAGATGACCGCGACCGGCTTCCCGGTGCTGGTCTCGCTCTCCAACAAGGACTTCGTCGGCGAGACCCTGAACCGGCCGGTGGACGAGCGGCTGCTCGGCACCCTGGCCACCACGGCGGTCTCGGCCTGGCTGGGCGCCCGGGTCTACCGGGTGCACCAGGTCGAGGAGACCCGCCAGGTGCTGGACATGGTCGCCTCGATCCGGGGCACCCGCCCCCCGGCGGTCGCCCGCCGGGGGCTGGCCTGAGGCCGTACCTCATCCTTGGCGCTCGGCCCGCCTCCGGGGCGCTCGGGCCCGGCGCGCCCCTTCGGCTCGCTCGCGCTAGATGTCGTCGGCGGGCCGGCGGGCCTCGGCGAGGATCTTCAGGACCTCGTCGATCTCGTCGGTGATGTGGAACAGCTCCAGGTCGTGCGGGGCCGCCTTGCCCTGCGCGACCAGGGTGTTCTTCAGCCACTCGTAGAGGCCGCCCCAGTAGGCGCTGCCGAAGAGGATCACCGGGAAGCGGGTGACCTTCTTCGTCTGCACCAGGGTGAGCGCCTCGAACAGCTCGTCCAGCGTGCCGAGTCCGCCGGGCAGGACCACGAAGCCCTGCGCGTACTTCACGAACATCGTCTTGCGGACGAAGAAGTAGCGGAAGTTCAGCCCGAGGTCGACGAACTCGTTGAGGCCCTGCTCGAAGGGCAGCTCGATGCCGAGCCCGACGCTGAGGCCGCCGCCCTCCGAGGCGCCGCGGTTGGCGGCCTCCATCGCGCCCGGGCCGCCGCCGGTGATCACCGCGTAGCCGGCCTCGGCGAGGGCCCGGCCGATGGCCACCCCGGCCTCGTACTCGGGAGAGTCGGCCGGGGTCCGGGCCGAGCCGAACACGCTGATCGCGGGCGGGAGTTCGGCGAGGGCGCCGAAGCCCTCGACGAACTCGGAGGTGATCCGCAGCACCCGCCAGGGGTCGGTGTGCAGCCAGTCGGTGGGACCGGTGGTGTCCAGCAGGCGCTGGTCCGTGGTGCTGGTGCCGACCTGGTCCCGGCGCACCAGCACCGGGCCCTTCTGCTTCTCGGGCCAGGCCTTCTTCTTCCGCGGCACGCCGACCTGCTCGGGGCCGTGTCCGTAGTGCTTGTCGTCTCCTGTGCCTGTCATGACGAAACCCTACGCCCGCCTTCCCCCGTTTTCAGGCAACGGGGGAAGGTCGGTTGGGCAACCGGAAGGTGGCGTTCGACCGTTGGCGGATCGGCCTCGAACGTTTTCGACTCAGCTGGTCAGCCAGGCGCGCAGGCGGGCCTCGGTCTCGGCGATGGCGGCCAGCGAGCAGTGCTCGTCCCGCTTGTGCGCGTAGTTCGGGTCACCGGGGCCGTAGTTGACCGCCGGGACGCCGAGCGCGCTGAACCGGGCGACGTCGGTCCAGCCGAACTTGGCCCGGGCCTGGCCGCCGGTGGCCGCCAGGAAGGCCCGGGCGGCCGGCTGGGACAGGCCGGGGAGGGCGCCCGGGGCGAAGTCGGTCACGGTCAGCTCGAAGCCGTCGAAGACCTCGCGGACGTGCTTCTCCGCGTCGGCCTCGCTGCGGTCCGGCGCGTAGCGGAAGTTGATGGTGATGACGCACTCGTCCGGGATCACGTTGCCGGCCACGCCGCCGTCGATCCGCACCGCGTTGAGGCCCTCGCGGTACTCCAGGCCGTCGATCTCCACCCGGCGCGGCCGGTAGTCCGCCAGCCGGGCGAGCACCTCGGCGGCGTGGTGGATGGCGTTGTCGCCGAGCCAGCTGCGGGCCGCGTGGGCGCGCACGCCGGTGAGCCGGATCTGCGCCCGCAGGGTGCCCTGGCAGCCGCCCTCGACCATGGCGTCGCTGGGCTCCATCAGCACCGCGAAGTCGGCGGCCAGCCAGTCCGGACGGTCCTTGGCGAGGTGGCCGAGGCCGTTGCGGTCGGCCTCCACCTCCTCGCAGTCGTAGAACACGTAGGTGAGGTCGCGGTTGGGCTCGGTCAGGGTGGCGGCGAGCCGCAGCGCCACGGCCACACCGGACTTCATGTCCGAGGTGCCGCAGCCGTAGAGCAGGTCGCCGTCGACGTACGAGGGCAGGTTGTCGGCGATCGGCACGGTGTCCAGGTGTCCGGCCAGCACGACGCGCTCGGTGCGGCCCAGGTTCGTGCGGGCCACCACGTTGTTGCCGTGGCGGTCCACGGTCAGGTGCGGGTAGCCGCGCAGGGCGGCCTCGACGGCGTCGGCGAGCGCCTGCTCGTCGCCGCTCACCGAGGGGAAGTCGACGAGCCGGGCGGTCAGCGCGCCGCCGTCGAGGGTCAGGTCCAGGGGCGTCGGGTTCGGGCTGCTCATGGCGCCAGCCTAGTCGCGCGGTTGTGCACCCTGTGTGGTCGTTCTGTGACGTGGAACGCCCCCGGATCGGCAACCGGAGTGCGCCGCACATCCGTCCGAGTGGGTACGGTGTCGGATCAAGACGGCAGGGCGCGAGAGGGGCGACGGTGGCCAGGAGAAGGCACAGCGATGAGCTGGGCGAGGAGCTGGGCGACGATGTGGCGCCCCGCCGCCGCGGTCCGGTACGCGCGCTGTTGCTCGTGCTGGTCGGGCTGTTGGGCCTGGCGATGGTCGCGGGCCTGGCGGTGGTCGGGATCTGGTGGTTCGGGTTCCGGCAGAGTGCCACGGAGGAGTGCACGGTGAAGACCGCGGCCGGCAGCGGCACGCTGGAGCTGCCGCAGGCCGCCAACGCGGCGACGATCGCCGCGGTGGCCCGTGCCCGCGGGCTGCCGGACCGGGCGACCGCGATCTCGCTGGCGACCGCGATGCAGGAGTCCAAGCTGCGCAACCTCGCGGGCGGCGACCGGGACTCGATCGGCCTGTTCCAGCAGCGGCCCTCGATGGGCTGGGGCACCCCGGACCAGATCGCGGACCCGGTGTACGCGACCAACAAGTTCCTGGACGGTCTGGTCAAGGTGTCCGGCTACACCCGGATGCCGCTGACCGACGCCGCCCAGGCGGTGCAGAAGAGCGGCTACCCGCAGGCGTACGCCAAGCACGAGACCAAGGCGACGCTGCTCACCTCGGCGCTGGCCGGCCGGGAGCCCGCCTCGTTCACCTGCGTGGTGAAGGACTACGCCAAGCCGGACCCGGCCGACTCGCCGTCGCCGACCGCCGGCGCCTCGGCCACGCCGGCCGCCCAGCCGGACCGCACCCAGGTGCTGTCGGACCGGGTGCGCCGGGAGTTCGGCCGGACGGTCACCCCGGCCGCCGGCTACGCCTCGACGATCAAGGGCGCGGAGAACGCCGTCGCGCTGACCCCGGACCCGGCCACCGCCGCGCTGACCACCTCGGCCGACGCCGGGGCCGACGCGGGGGCGGGCGCCGAGCGGGCCAGCGGCTGGGAGGTGGCCCACTGGGCGGTCGCCCAGGCCCAGCAGCTGGGCATCGCGACGGTCGCCTACGACGGGAAGATCTGGCGCAAGACCGAGTCGGAGGACGGCTGGCAGTCCCAGACCTCCGGGACGTCGACCAAGCTCGTTCAGGTCACCCTGGCCCCGTACGGGAAGGGCTGACGGACACACGTTCGGGTTGCCGCCGGACGGGTGATTCCGGTCAACTCCGTTGGACCGGCCGCCCGCTGCGGCGGCCCTGAGTGGCGAACCGTCACTTCCCTTGGCCGACACCGGTCCGACGGCCTCCGACGGGGTCCGGAGGAGACCTCTACTGCGGTCGTACGATCCGATGGTCGGTCAGGCACTTTCCTTGCACCGGCCGAAACCTTCTGGCTTCTCAAGCGGTAACAACGTCGTCCGCCCGGTCCCGTCCACGCCCGGATCGTCCACCTGGCGGACGGGATGACCCAGACCCCTTCGAGGAGCCTCATGTCTCACCCCCTCACGCGCCGGATCGCCCATGCCGCGCTCGTCGTGGCGGCCGGAGCGACCCCGCTGGTCGCGGCCGGCTCCGCGTCCGCCCTGGGCGGGGACGCCCTGCTTCCCAAGAGCGACCTCGCGGCGCCGCTGGGCCAGCTGACCAACACCGACACCGGTTCCACCCTGCAGCACACCACCCACCAGCTCGGTCAGGCGGCCGGCACCACCGGTGCGGCCACCGTCGCCGCGGGTGTACCGGCCTCCGCCGACGCGGCCGGGAACATCGTCGCCCACCAGCTCCCGGAGGCGAACGAGAAGGCCAGCTCGCTGACCGCCCCGGTCGACCAGACCGCCGCCACCACCGGCCAGCTCTCCGCCGTCACCCCGAAGGTCGCCTCGGCCCTGGCCGGCAAGCTCGGCGAGGCCGTCACCGGCAAGGGCATGGGCACCCGCAGCGCCGACGCAGGCGCCAGCCCGGTCGGCGGGCTCGCCCAGGCGGGCTCGATCGCCCAGGCCCTGCCCGGTGCCGACAAGCTCTCCGGCGCCGTCCCCGGCACCAACGCCGTCACCGACGCGCTGCCGACCAGCGCGGTCGAGCGCGCCCTGCCGCTCGGCCCGGTCGAGCACGCGCTGCCCGGCGGCCTGCCCGGCACCGACGTCCTGGGCCTGGCGGAGCACGGCTCGGCCAACCGGCTCGGCGGCGCCGACCTCGGCCCGAACAACCCGCTGTCCGGCCTGACCAACTCGCTCGGCCCGGTCGGCGGCCTGCTGGGCGGCGTGAACGGCGGCAGCATCAGCGGCCTGCCGCTGTAGTCCCGATGACGGAAGGGGTCGGTGTTCCGTGCGGAACACCGACCCCTTCCGTCGTGCCGTCAGCGTGCCGCGGTCAGCCGCTCCACGGCCGCGGCGACCCGCTCGTCGGTCGCGGTGAACGCGACCCGGACGAAGCCGGCGCCGGCCGGCCCGTAGAAGTCACCGGGCGCCACCAGGATGCCCAGCGCGGCCAGTTCGGCCACCGTCTCCCAGCACGGACGGTCCTGGGTCGCCCACAGGTACAGGCTCGCCTCGGAGTGCTCGACCCGGAAGCCGGAGGCCTCCAGCGCCGCCCGCAGCGCCGAGCGCCGGGCCGCGTACCGCTCCCGCTGCTCGGCCACGTGCGCGTCGTCGGCCAGCGCCGCGATCGTCGCCGCCTGGACGGGCGCCGGCACGATCATGCCGCCGTGCTTGCGCAGCCCCAGCAGCTCCTGGACCACCACCGGGTCGCCCGCCACGAAGGAGGCGCGGTAGCCCGCCAGGTTGGAGCGCTTGGAGAGCGAGTGGACGGCCAGCAGGCCCTCGTGGTCGCCGCCGCAGACGTCCGGGTGCAGCACCGAGACCGGCTCGGCCTCCCAGCCCAGTTCCAGGTAGCACTCGTCGCTGACCAGCAGCGCCCGGTGCTCCCGGGCCCACTGGACGGTGCGGCGCAGCTCGTCCGCGCCGAGCACCCGGCCGGTCGGGTTGGACGGCGAGTTCACCCAGAGCAGGCGCACCCGGGAGCCGTCCAGCTCGTCCACCGAGTCGTACTCGACCGGCTCGGCGCCGCACAGCCGTGCGCCCACCTCGTAGGTCGGGTAGGCCAGCCGCGGGTAGGCGACCTGGTCGCCCGGGCCGAGGCCGAGCTGGGTCGGCAGCGAGGCCACCAGCTCCTTGGAGCCGACGGTCGGCAGGACGGCCCGCGGGCCGATCTGCGCGCCGAGGCGGCGGTGCAGCCAGCCGGCGATCGCCTCGCGCAGCTCCAGCGGGCCCCAGACGGTCGGGTAGCCGGGCGTGTCGGCGTGCGCGGCCAGGGCCTTCTGGATCACCTCGGGGACCGGGTCCACCGGGGTGCCGACGGAGAAGTCGCAGAGGCCGCCGGGGTGGGCGAGGGCGGTGGCCTTGTAGGGCTCCAGCTTGTCCCAGGGGAACACCGGGAGCCGGTCGGAAACGCGGCGCGCCGCTCCCGGGTGGCCCGGGAACGGCGCGTGCGTGCTGTTGGCGTTCACAGCTCAGTAGCCACCGATCGTCAGTGGTCGGCGTTCTGCGGCGGCAGCGCGGCGATGAACGGGTGGTCCCGCTCGATCAGGCCGAGCTTGGAGGCGCCGCCGGGCGAACCCAGGTCGTCGAAGAACTCGACGTTCGCCTTGTAGTAGTCCTTCCACTCCTCCGGAGTGTCGTCCTCGTAGAAGATCGCCTCGACCGGGCAAACCGGCTCGCACGCGCCACAGTCGACACACTCATCCGGGTGGATGTAGAGGGAGCGCTGGCCCTCGTAGATGCAGTCAACCGGGCACTCTTCGATGCACGCCTTGTCCTTCACGTCGACACAAGGCTGCGCGATGACGTAGGTCACGCTGTCGTTCCTCCTCGGAAGGGCCTGGCGGCCCGTTCTGTTCTGCTGCCGTGCGCGGTGAGCGCGGCGTCGTCGATGCCCGCCCCTAGTATCGCGGGTCGGAGCAGGCAAATGCACAGGAGGTGGCCGGATCATGACCCGAGACCAGCTGGAGAGCCGTCCGGAAGTCCGGATAGATCGCTCTGACGTGGGACTTCGAGTCTCCGTGCGACGCCTCTCGGAGTTCGTGGACGACCGCCCGGTGTTCCGTGATGTGATCGGCGTGCTCACATCGTGGGACGATCAAGGACTGACGGTCGAGCCCCGCTCCGGCGGACCGGTCACCTTCCCGGAGAAGCTGCTGGTCGCGGGCAAGGTCGTGCCGCCCTTCCCGGCCCGGCGCGCGCCGCTGCCCGCCGCCACACCGGTCGACCTGCAGCGGATCGCCGGACGCGGCTGGCCCGGGGTCGAGCAGGAGGCGCTCGGCGCGTGGACGCTGCGCGCCGCGGCCGGGTTCACCCGGCGGGCCAACTCCGTCCAGGCGCTCGGCGACCCGGGCGCGCCGCTGCCGCGGGCCCTGGCCGCCGTCCGGGACTGGTACGCGGCGCGCGGACTGCCCGCGTACGTCGAGGTGATCACCCCCGGATCGCCCCCGGACCTGCGCGCCGAACTCGACCGGCTGGGCGCCGGGTACTCCCCCACCCTGGTGCGCACCGCGCCGCTCGCCCCGCTCGCCCGGACCGGCGCCGGGCACCAGAAGGTGCGGCTCTCCCGGACGGCGGACGCCGAGTGGACGTCGCTGTACCGCCGGATGAGCCCGGACCCGGCCCTGGAGCGGGCCGCCCGGGAGGTGCTGCACGGCGGCCCCTCGGTCTGGTTCGCCACCGTGCCCGGCGCCCCGGGGCAGCCGCCGCTGGCGATCGGACGCTGCGTCATCGACGGACCGTGGGCCGGCTTCGGCGCGATCGAGGTGCAGCCGTACGCCCGCCGGGCCGGACTGGCGACCTCGGTCATGGCGGTGCTCGCCGCCCGCGCGGCGGAGGAGGGCGCGAGCGGCGCGTACCTGCAGGTCGAGGCCGAGAACGACGGTGCGATCGCGCTCTATGACGGACTCGGCTTCACGACCAGTCACACTTACCACTACGCGCTCCTTCCCCAGGAGTAGCCGCCCGACCGTTCCATCCTGGTATGTCCGCTTGTCCGTCCGTCGTACGAAGGCCGTCGCCGTCACCGTGACCGAGCAGAGCAGAGACCGCTTCCGGACCGCCGCCCGCACCGAGCAGCCCGACCCGGTGCTGCTCTGCCTGCTCGCCGCCGCCGAGCACGACCCCGTCCTCGACCCGGGCGATCCGGGCGAACCACCCGGCGTGGACACCCTGCTGGCCGCCTGCGAGGCCGCCCTCGACCGGCACGCGGCGGCCGTCCGGCAGGCCGTGGCCGAACGCTCGCCGTCCGGGCCGGAGGAGACCGCCGCCCTGCTCGCCGCGGTGCTCGGCGGGCGGGAGCGCTTCCACGGACGCCAGTCCGACTACCGGCGGCTGGAGTCCTCGCTGCTGCCGGACGTGCTGCGCCGACGGCGCGGCCTGCCGATCATGCTCTCGCTGGTCTGGGCGGCGGTCGGCCGGCGCGCCGGGCTCACCGTCCACGGCATCGCCCTGCCCGGCCACTTCATCGTGGCGGTCGGCGGCCCGGGCGGCGGCGAGGACTACGTCCTCGCCGACCCGTTCCACGGCGGCCGGCTGCTCGACCCGGCCGACGTCGAACGCCTGGTCGCCGCCTCCGGGCACGACTTCACCCCGGCCCTGCTCACCCCCGCCCAGCCGCTGGACATCGTGCTGCGGGTGCTCGGCAACATCCGGGTCTGGGCCGCCGACCGGCCCGAACAGGCCCGCACCCAGCTCTGGGCCACCGAACTCGCCCTGCTGCTTCCCCGGCACCCGGCCCAGCTCCGCCTGGAACGGGCCGAACTCCTGGTGCGGATGGGCGACTTCCTCGGCGGCGCGGCGGAGATGGACTCCTACGCGCAGATCCTGGACGCCTTCGACCCGGACACCGCCGCGAAGGTCCGCCAGGAGGCCCGGGCGGCCCGCCACCGGCTCAACTAGCGGCTCGGCCGGCGGCTCCGCGCGGGGTTACAGCCAGCCCTTCTCCCGGGCGATCCGGACCGCCTCGGTGCGGTTGCGGGCCTCGGTCTTCTGGATCGCCATCGAGAGGTAGTTGCGGACCGTCCCCTCCGACAGGTGCAGCCGCCCGGCAATGTCCGCGTTCACCGCGCCGTCCGCGGCCGCGCCCAGCACGTCCCGCTCCCGCGCGGTCAGCGGGTTGGCGCCCTCGGCCAGCGCGGCCGCCGCCAGCACCGGGTCGATCACCCGCTCGCCGCGCAGCACCCGGCGGATCGCCTCGGCCAGCTCGGAGGCGGGCGCGTCCTTCACCAGGAAGGCGTCCGCGCCGGACTCCATCGCCCGGCGCAGGTAGCCGGGACGGCCGAAGGTCGTCGCGATGACCACCTTCGTACCGGGCGACCGGCGGTGCAGTTCGGCGGCCGCCTCGATGCCCGTCATCCCCGGCATCTCGATGTCCAGCACGGCGACCTGCACGTCGTTCGCCAGTACCGCCGCCACGACCTCGTCCCCGCGACCCACCTGCGCGACGACGTCGAGGTCCCCCTCCAGCCCGAGCAGCGCGGCCAGCGCCTCCCGGACCATCCCCTGGTCCTCGGCGAGCAGCACGCGGATCGAGGGGCTGTTCTCTGCGTTACCCATGGCCATGACCTTAGGGCCTGCCCGTCGGGCCCTCGCCGGGGCCGACGGGATCCGGGGGGCAGGCCCGTTCGGAGGCCCGGCCCCCAGCCTCCGAACGGAGGGGCCGCGAGGTTATCGAGTGGTTCACCGGGGCGCCGCACTCCAGACTGACCGGATGCTGACCCTGGAGCGGGAGTTCGTCCTCGACGACCGCCCCGCCGTCCGCTACCACCGCGCCCTGGACGCCCCCCGGTCGTCCTGAGAGCGGACCGCTACGGGACCTGCGGGGCGGGCGCCGGCACCGTCCGCAGCGGCACCGAGGCCCGTACCCGGAAGCCCTTGCCGCGCGGCCCCGGGCCGGTCTCCAGCCGCCCGCCGACCAGGGCCAGGCGCTCGCCCAGCCCGGAAAGCCCGTTCCCCGGCTGGGACTTGCCCGGCCCGCGCCCGTCGTCGGTGATCTCCAGGACGGCGTACCGCTCGCCGCTGTCCTCCCAGCTCTCGTCCGCCGTCACCGTGCAGACGGTGGCGCCCTCGCCGTGCCGGACGATGTTGGTGACGGCCTCGCGCAGCGCCCAGGCCAGCGCGCCCGCCTCCTCGTTGGCCAGCGACGGCCAGGCGTCCACCAGTTCCGGCGCGGCCTCCAGCCGGACCTGCGCGGCGGACAGGGCGGTGCGGGCGGCGGCCAGTTCGACCGGCAGGGTGGGGCGGCGGAAACCGGTCACCGCCTCGCGCACGTCGATCAGCGACTGCCGGGCGACCTGCTCGATGTCGGCGACCTGGGCCCGCGCCGCCTCGTCCTTGCCCGCGTCCATGAACCGTCCGGCCAGCTCGCTCTTCAGGGTGATCAGCGAGAGCGAGTGCCCGAGCAGGTCGTGCAGGTCGCGGGCGAGCCGCAGCCGCTCCTCGGAGGCGGCCAGGTGGGCGACGGCGGCCCGGGCCTCGCGCAGCTCCTTCATGGTGGCGACCAGCCGCTGCAGGCCGGTCATCGCGACGCCGGAGAGGAAGGCGCTGAGGGCGAAGGTGGTGGTGTTGTCCGAGCCGGCGTGGATCACCAGACCGGTCGCGGCGGTGAGCGCGGCCATGCCGACCAGCGCGCGCAGCGCGTGCTTCAGCGGGGTGATCACCGCGAGGCAGACCGAGGCGTAGATGAACATGGTCAGGAAGGCGCCGCCGAGGACGGCCGAGGAGGCCACGGCCAGCACGATCATCGTCCCGACGATCAGCTGGCAGGCCCGCGGCTTCATCCCGGCCTGCGAGCGGAAGATCACCAGCAGCACGTAGGAGCCCACGAAGACCACCAGGCAGGCCCAGCCGAGGAGTTGACCGGTCAGACGGTGGCCGCCCTTGATCAGGTCGCTCGCCGGGTAGACCAGGTAGAGCATCCACAGCAGCATCCAGGCGACCTTGACCATCAGCTGTCGCCGGGTCTCCACCGGGGCGCCGGGGACGTTCATGAAGGACGCGCTCGCCGGACCGGCCTCCGTCGGCTCGTCGGGGCGTTCCGTCCGGCGCTCGTCACTCATGTGGATCATCATGCCTGGCGGGTGTCACGCCGGTACAGGACCGTCGCGGCGGCCACGAACACCGCGAAGAAGGCGACCAGCCCGGCGACGGCGGCCAGGTCCAGCGAGTGGCCGGGCTGGGTGAAGCCGGCCAGCTTGTTGTACAGGAATACCGGGTTGAACCGGGCGAACTTCTCCAGCGAACCGCTCACCGGGAACCAGGTGCCGCCCAGCAGCGCCATCGCCATGTAGGTGATCATCACGATCGGCTGCACCGCCTCGGGCGCCGCCGCGTAGCCGAGCGCCACCCCCAGCGCGGCGAAGACGAAGCTGCCCAGCCAGAGCGCGGCCGCCAGCCCGATCCACTGCGGCACGCTCAGCGAGACGCCCTGGCTCGCGCCGACCACGAAGACCACCAGGATCGCCGGCAGCGTGGTCACCGCGGTCGCCGCGATCTTGCCGACGGTGTACGCCCGGCCCGGCAGGGCGGTCAGCCGCAGCTGGCGCGT
This sequence comes from Kitasatospora sp. NPDC023176, assembly GCF_055560495.1. Taxonomy (NCBI): domain Bacteria; kingdom Bacillati; phylum Actinomycetota; class Actinomycetes; order Kitasatosporales; family Streptomycetaceae; genus Kitasatospora; species Kitasatospora sp. NPDC023176. Next base: position 89,260 of record NZ_JBVHIP010000013.1, read on the forward strand.
CCAGCCGCTCTTGCGCTCCAGCGAGATCCGCTGGGCGCTGCCGGTGAGCACCGCGCCGACCGCGCCGAAGGTGGCCATCGAGACCATGAAGTAGGTCTTCACGGGCAGGCCGCCAGCCTGGTTGCCGGAGCCGTAGGCGTTGATGAAGAAGACGTACATCAGCGCCGGGTAGACGACGGTGAAGAACAAGTAGCGCCGGTTGCGGAGGGTCCGCAGGATCTCCAGCTTGATCAGGGTGGTCATCGCACGGTCTCCTTCTCGGCGTCGGCCTCGCGGTCCAGCTCGCCCGTGATGGTCAGGAAGGCCTGCTCCAGGCCGACCCCGGTGACCTCCAGCCCGCGCGGGTACAGGCCCGCCCGGTAGATCCCGGCCACGCTGGCGTCGGCGTCCGCGGTCCGGATCCGGACCGTCCGCACCCCCGGGACGCGGGCGGTGACGTCCAGCGACCGCACGCCCGGCAGGGCGCGCAGCACGGCCTCGTCGAAGCGGGCGGCGTCCGCGGTGAGGTCGGCGTCGTGGAGCTCGAAGGCGATCCGGCGGGCCCCGGCGCGCGCCTTGATCTCCGCCGAGCTGCCGTCGGCGATCAGCCGGCCCCGGTGCAGCACCAGGACGCGGTCGGCGATCGAGTCGGCCTCCTCCAGGTAGTGGGTGGCGAACAGCACCGTGCGCCCGGCGTCGGCCTGGGCGCGCATGCTCGCCCAGAACGCCTGCCGGACGCTGACGTCCATGCCGGTGGTGGGCTCGTCCAGCACGATCAGGTCGCTGTCGCCGGCGATCGCCAGGGCGAAGCGGACCCGCTGCTCCTGGCCGCCGGACAGCTTGTCCACCCGGCGGTCGGCGATCCCGGTGATCCCGGCGTCGGTCAGCACCCCCGTGACCGACCGGCCGCGCGGGTGCACCGTGCAGGCGAGCTCGACCAGCTCGCGGACCTTGACGTCGGTCATCAGCCCGCCGCTCTGCAGCATCGCGCCGACCCGGCCGTCCTCGATCGCCGCCCGCGGGGTGCCGCCGAACAGCGTGACGCTGCCCTGGTCGGGCTCCCGCAGGCCGAGCAGCAGGTCCAGGCTGGTGGACTTCCCGGCGCCGTTCGGGCCGAGCAGGGCGACGGTCTCGCCCGGCCGCAGCACGAGGTCCAGTCCGTCCACGGCGCGCACCCGCCCGTAGCTCTTTCCGACGCCGCGGAAGGCGGCCACCTCGGTAACCATTCGCCCGGCTCCTCTTCCCTGGTGGTGTCGCGTGCGGTGCTGTCCGCACCACCTCAGGGTCCCGCGCGGGCCGGGGCCGGCGGCAGTGTCGGCCGTCGTGCCTTCGGTATGACGGATGTCATGCCGGCGGCCGGCCCCCCGGGCGGAGGTGCCGGCCGCGGAACGCGCTGGTCGGGGGGCTACAGCCCCAGCGAGCGCTTCACGAAGTCGACCTGGAGCAGCAGCAGGTTCTCCGCGACCTCCTCCTGCGGGGTCATGTGGGTGACGCCGGACAGCGGCAGCACGGTGTGCGGGCGGCCGGCGGCGAGCAGGGCCGAGGAGAGCCGCAGGGTGTGGGCGGCCACCACGTTGTCGTCGGCCAGGCCGTGGATGATCATCAGCGGGCGCTCCAGGCCGGCCGCGTAGCCGGTCAGCGAGTTCGCCCCGTACACCTCGGGCCGCTCGGCCGGGTGGCCCAGGTAGCGCTCGGTGTAGTGGGTGTCGTACAGCTCCCAGTCGGTCACCGGCGCCCCGGCCACCGCCGCGTGGAACACGTCGGGGCGGCGCAGCACGGCGAGCGCGGCGAGGTAGCCGCCGTACGACCAGCCGCGGATCGCCACCCGGTCGAGGTCCAGCGGGAACTCCCCGGCGAGCGCCTGGAGCGCGTCCACCTGGTCCTCCAGGGTGGCCCCGGCGAAGTCGAAGGCGATGGACTTCTCCCAGGCCGGGCCGCGCCCGGGGGTGCCGCGCCCGTCGGCGACGACCACCGCGAAGCCCTGGTCGGCGAACCACTGGGAGTTGAGGTGGGCGTTGTGCGCCTGGACGACGCGCTGGCCGTGCGGGCCGCCGTACGGGTCCATCAGGACGGGCAGCAGGCCGTCGCGCTCGCGGTCGTAGCCGGTGGGCAGGAAGACGGCGGCCGGGATGCGCCGCTCCCCGGCGAAGCGGAAGACCGGGCGGGGGGTGATCACCGGGGTCTCGGCGTACGAGGTGATGGTGGCGACGTCGTCGACCACCACGCCCTCCGCGAGGTCCCGGGCGACCTGCACCAGGGTGCCGGGCAGGTCGGGCTCGGCGGTGGCCCGGACGGTGATCCCGCCAGCGTGCACCGCGCTGGTGACGGAGGTGAACGGACGGCCGTTGGCGGACTCCCAGGCGAGCTGCTTGCCGTCGTGGCTGATCCGGCCGACGGCGATCCAGCCGGGCTCGGGGTCGGCCTCCCCGGCGCCGCCGGCGGCGCTGAAGAACACCTCCCGCGCGGTGACCGCGACGACCGAGCGGACGTGCAGGTCGGCGCCGGTGACGACCTGGTCGCCGACCACCAGCGCGCGTACCCCGCCCTGGTCGGAGATCCGGACCAGCTTGCCGTCCGGGGTCCAGGCCGGCACCCCCGGGAAGGCCTCCAGCCAGGCCTCGTCGCGTTCCTCGACCAGCACCTCGGTGGCGCCGGTGGTCACGTCCAGGCCGAGGATCCGCTGGGTGCGCTGGTCGCGGGACTGGACGAGCAGCAGCGGCACGCCGCCCTCGGACCAGTGCACCCGGGCCAGGTACGGGAAGGCCTCGTGGTCCCAGGCCACCTCGGTGCGCCCGCCGTGCAGGTCGAGCACCCAGAGCCCGACCTCGGCGTTGGCGGTGCCGGCCGCCGGGTAGGCGACCTCGGCGGGCTCGCGGTCCGGGTTGGCCGGGTCGGCGATCCACCAGCGGCGCACCGGGCTGTCGTCGGCGCGCTCGGCCAGCAGCCGCTCGCCGTCGGGGGACCACCAGAAGCCGCGGTCGCGGTCGATCTCCTCCTGGGCGATGAACTCGGCCTGGCCCCAGGTGACGTTCGGGCCGTCCGGCTCGGCGAGGGCCCGGTCGCCGCCGCCGTCGGTGCGGGTCAGCCGCAGTTCGCCGGCCGTGTTGGCGTAGGCGACGTGGGTGCCGTCCGGGGACAGCCGCGGGTCCAGCAGCGGGCCCACGGCGGGCAGTTCGGCGGTGCCGCCGGTGACGAGGTCGGCGGTGAACAGCCGGCCGGACAGCGCGAAGGCGGCCAGCCCCCCGGCCGCGTCCAGGGCGTAGCCGACGATGCCGGCCGAGCCCTCCCGGCTGCGCTCGCGGCGGGCCTTCTCGGCCGGCGAGAGGTCCTCCTCGCCGCCGCCGAGCAGGACGGCCGGGTCGGCGGCGATCCGCTCCTCGCCGGTGGCGGTGTCGAGGGTCCAGAGCAGGTTGGCCTTGTCACTGCCGGTGGGGGTCCCCCCGGCCGAAGGCCGGGAGCGGAGGAAGACGACCCGCGAGCCGTCCGGTGCGACGGAGAAGGAGCGGGGGGCGCCGACGGTGTAGCGCAGGGTCCGCGCGTACTGCCGGGGGAAGGTGTCCGCAGGGGTGTGGGAGGTCATGGCACCAGACCCTACGACGGCCGACTCCCACGGCCGGGTGACTGACGATCACTCGTTCGGAGCATCCCGCCCGAGTACGCCCCAAAGGGGCCCATACCCCCTCCGACCGGCCCATGCGCCCCACAAGTGCCCCCGTGCCCCGGCGCGCGTGGACTCACTGAATGTAATGCTCCCCTTACTCATCGGGTATGACTGGTCAGACGAGTGATCGTCGGGCCCCGTCCCGGGCCCCGGTCACCCGGCCCCGGTTCCCGTACGGTCCCACCGCCGTCCTCCCCAGGGGGCGGCGCCCGAGAAGGGGTATGAGCCCACATGGCCATGAACATCTCCGCAGCCGTGCTGATGCTCGTCATCGTGGTGGTGCTGATCCGCCGCTCCGGCCTCAAGCTGGCGCACGCCATCGTCTGCGCGCTGCTCGGCTTCTACCTGGCCTCCAGCTCGATCGCGCCGTCGATCAGCCAGGTCACCAGCAACCTCGCCGGAATGATCAATGGCCTGAAGCTCTGACCCCACGACCGCGGTCGTTAGGCTTCCTCCCATGACCGCGACTACCGGCCGCCGCCTCCTCCTGGTGCACGCCCATCCCGACGACGAGTCGATCGGCAACGGCGCCACCATGGCCAGGTACGCCGCCGAGGGCGCCCGGGTGACCCTGGTGACCTGCACCCTCGGCGAGGGCGGCGAGGTGATCCCGCCCGCGCTGGCCCACCTGACGGCCGATCGGGACGACACCCTCGGCGCGCACCGGATCGGCGAGCTGACCGAGGCGATGCGCGCCCTCGGCGTCACCGACTTCCGATTCCTCGGCGGCCCGGGGCGCTACCGCGACTCCGGGATGATGGGCGTGCCCGAGAACGACGACCCCGGCTGCTTCTGGCGGGCCGACGTGGACGAGGCGGCGGGCCACCTGGTCGCGGTGATCCGCGAGGTGCGCCCGCAGGTGCTGGTCACGTACGACGACGACGGCGGCTACGGGCACCCGGACCACATCCAGGCGCACCGGGTCGCGATGCGCGCCTACGAGCTGGCCGCCGATCCGGCGCACCGCCCCGAACTCGGCGCCCCCTGGCGGATCGCCAAGGTGTACTGGAACCGGATGCCCGGCTCGGTGCTCGACGCCGGGCTCGCCGCGACCGCCGCCGAGGCGTCCTTCCCGGGCGTCGCCCAACCCGCGGACGTACCCGGGGTGGTGGCCGACGAGGTGGTCACCACGGTGCTGGACGGCACCGGGTACGCCGGGCCCAAGGCCGCGGCGATGGCCGCGCACGCCACCCAGATCACCGTGGCCGGCGCCTCCTTCGCGCTCTCCAACCACCTCGGCCAGCCACTGTTCGCCACCGAGTACTACCAGTTGGTGCGCGGCCAGGCCGGGCCGGAACGGCCCGAACGCGACCTGTTCGCGGGCCTGACCGAGGATCCGACTCCCAGCGAGGGGAACGCCCGATGACCGCGCCCGCCGCCAAGCCGAAGAGCCGCTCGATCGCGGTGACCGTCCTCGGCACCCGCGAGGAGCGGCTGGCCGAGCCCCAACCCCCGCGCGCCGCCCGGATCGCGGCGTATGTCCTGTTCTTCCTGCTGGGCGTCGCGGTATCGGTGTGCGGATCCTTTGTGCAGGCCCTGTGGCCGCCCGTGGGGGTTCTGCTGGCGCTCGCCGCCACCGCCGCGACCTTCTACGCGGGCCTGCGGGTCACCGGCACCCGGCTGGGCGCCGCGATGCCCGCGGCCGGCTGGTTCCTGGCGATGCTGCTGATGATGGTGCCCCGGCCGGAGGGCGACAACGTGCTCTGGTCCAACGCCACCTCGCTGGCCTGGCTGTTCGTCGGCTCGATCCTGGGCGTGATCTGCGCCACCCTGCCGACCCGCACCAGTTGGTTCCCCGGGGTGCCCAACCCCCCACGCTGATCCCGGTGGTCGGCCGCGTACGGTAGCGCGCACAACGCGCAGTCAGGATCACTCCGCCGTACTCTCATACCGGAGGAACCGGACGTATCAGGATCTGTCCGAAGCCGTTCACCGCTCAGTTCTTCCCAGTATGGTGGTCCCGCAGTACGTCGTACCCGACCGCCGTTTGCCCCAGGCCCGGCGACCACGAACCGCGGTCGCGCCACACGGCCCGCCCGCGAACCCGGAGCAGAGCAGCATTGAGCAGCCGCGAATCTGACAACGCCAACCCGACGCCCCGGCGCACGGGTCCGGACGCCTACCCGTCGGGCACGCCGCCCTACGGCACTCCGGGCCTCCCCGGCGGAGACCGGGCCGGCGCCGAAGCCGGGTCGGGCGGCGAGGACGACGGTCCGAAGACCGAGACCACCCTGACCACCCGGGTGCGGATCAACATCCCCGGCTCGCGCCCGATCCCGCCGGTCGTCGTCCGCAGCACCGTCAAGAACGAGACCGCCCGGTCCGACGAGGGCCCCGCCGAGCCGGCCGAACCCGGCGGCCCGCGGCACCGCTCCGCGCCCGCCTCACCCGTCCTCGGGGTGATGGACGGCGGCGGACACCCGGCCACCCCGCCGAACCTGCCGCCGGAGTGGCAGATCCCGCCGATCCCGCCGGCGACCTCGGAGGCCGAGTCCACCGGCGCCTGGTTCCGGCCGCGGCAGAAGAAGACCCCGACCGCCGAGCCCGCCCCGGCCGCCGTGCCGGTCGGCGCCCCGGGCGCACCGGAGGCCCCGACCGGGCCCGGCACCGCCGCCGAGAACCGCCCGCAGGCGGCCCCGAACGGCGCCCGCCCGGCCCCGGCCGCCGGTGCGGCCCGGCCGAACGGCCGTCCGGTGCCCGCCCAGGGCAAGGCGCCGAACCCGGGCGCCGCGCCCACCCCGGCCGCTCCCGCCTCGCCGTACGGCACCGGGGGCCCGGCCGAGGAGCCCGGCGTGTACGAGGCCGCCGACCCGTTCGCGCCGGTCGCCGACCCGTTCGCCCCGTCCGGCCCCGGCGCCGGTGCGCGCGGCCCGCGCGGCGACCGTCCGCAGCAGCGGGCGCCGCAGCAGGGCGGCCTCCCCCAGGGCCCGCCCCGGACCACCAGGACCCGCCCGAACGGGCCCCAGCAGGGCGGGCTGCCGCAGGGCGGGCTGCCGCAAGGCGAGCCCAACCCGGAGGACACCTCGGTGGACGGCTTCGCGCCGATCCGCGAGAACACCCCGCCGCCGGCCGCCATACCCGGCCTGCCCCCGCACGGCGCCCAGAACGGCGCCCCGCGCGGCGCCGACGGCCGTCCGCAGCCGGGCCTGTTCGCCTCCGCCCCGACCGGCGCCGACCCGTTCGCCACCCAGCGCCCGGCCGCCCCCGGTCAGGACCCGTTCGCCACCCCGGCGGGCCCCGGCGGGCTCTTCCCGGGCGCGCCCCAGCCGGCCCCGCAGTCCGGCCCCTCCGGGCCCCGGCGGGCCGGCCGCGACCCGGAGGCCACCGAGGTCACTCCGCTGCCGGCCCCCGGCCCCCAGGCCGCCGGCGCCCCCGGTTCCCCTGGTGCCCCGGCCGGACCCGCCGCCCAGCCCGGCCCCGGTCCTGGCCCCGACGCCACTCCCGTTCCCGCGCCCGGCCCGGCACCCGCCAAGGCCAAGGCCGAGCCGGCCGCCCCTGCCAAGGCCAAGCGCGGCGGCGCGAAGAAGCTCGTCAAGCTCGGCGTCTACGCCGTCGGCGGGGTGTTCTTCCTCGGCGCCGCGGCGTACGGCACCGGCCTGATGCTCAACCAGTCCGACATCCCCAAGGGCACCGTGGTGCTCGGCACGGACATCGGCGGCAACGGCCGCGACCAGGCGATCCACGCGCTGGACGCCTCGGTCGGCAAGGCCGGGCAGCAGCCGCTGAAGCTGAAGATCGGCGATCAGTCGGTCGACCTCGACCCGACCGTCGCCGGGCTGAGCTTCGACACCACGGCCACCGTGGACGGCCTCGCCGCGCACAGCTACAACCCGGTCGACGTCATCAAGTCGATCCAGGGCGGCACCAAGGCCGTCGCCCCGGAGGTCCGGATCGACCGCGCCAAGCTCAAGGCCGCGCTGGACTCGCTGGCGGCCGGCTCGGGCCAGGGCCTGCAGGAGGGCTACGTCAAGTTCGCCGACAACGGCGACCCGGTCGTGGTCCCCGGCAAGGCCGGGCAGGCGGTGGACTCCAACGCCGCCCTGGACGTCATCGAGCAGGCCTACCGCGACCGCGCCGCCGGCAAGCCCGACCAGCCGATCGCGCTGGCCGTCACGGCCGCCCAGCCCAAGGTCTCCACCCAGGCCCTGCAGGCCGCCGCCGACAGCCTCGGCAAGCAGGTGACCAGCGGGAAGATCCACCTCCTGGCCGGCGCCAAGCCCTGGGACTTCGGCAGCAAGACCGCCGCCAAGGCGCTCACGCTGACCCCGGACGCCTCCGGCAAGATCGTGCCCAAGTGGGACCTCGACGCGCTGAACTCCCAGCTGAACGGGGTGTTCGACAAGGTGAAGGTCAAGAAGAACGGCCAGAGCGCCGCGATCACCCCGCAGGACGTCGCGGACGCCGTCAGCTCGCTCTTCGACAAGACCGGCGACAAGGATCGCACCTACAAGTTCCCCGTCGCCTGACGTCACCCGGCACCCGCTCCGGCTCGGGGGCCGACGAACCGGACACGAACGACGGGCGGGACGGCCGCATCCACCGGATGCCGCCGTCCCGCCCCTCGACAACCCCCCTCCCGGTCAGCAAGATGTGACGCCACACCATCCGTCACAGTCACCCCGGGAGTCACGCCGATGGGCCGCCGCCTCCAGCACCACCGGACGGCACTGCTCGCCGGTCTCACCGTCCTCACGCTCTCCCTGGCGCTCTGCTCCTGCTCCTCCGGGTCGGACGGCGGCGCCGCCGCGGACGCGCTGCCCGCCGCCGGGATGCCCAAGCTCACCTCGGTGGACATCAACGCGCACGCCCGCGCCCAGCTGCGCCCGGGCGGCACCCTGAACCTGGCGATCGCCCAGTTCTCCCACCAGTGGTCGCCGATCCACACCGACGGCACCGTGTCCTCGACCGTCGCGGTCAGCAAGCCGCTGCTGCCGACCTTCTTCCGCTCGGACGCGGCCGGCACCCAGACCGTCAACCCGGCCTACCTCCAGGAGGCCCACTCCGAGGTCAGGGACGGCCGCCAGGTGGTCACCTGGACGCTCAACCCCAAGGCCCACTGGTCCGACGGCACCCCGATCACCTGGCGCGACATCGAGGCCAACTGGCGCGCCATGAACGGCAAGGACCCGGCCTACCAGCCGTCCAGCACCTCCGGCTTCGACCTGGTCACCTCGGTCGAGCGGGGCAAGGACGACTACCAGGCCGTGATGACCTTCGACCGGCCGTTCTCCGAGTGGCAGTCGATGTTCAACAGCGCCGCCAACGCCCCGCTGCTGCCCGCGAGCAGGATCGCCACCCCGGACCTCTTCAACTCGGCCTACCTGGACGCCATCCCGCTCACCGCCGGCCCGTTCAAGGTCGAGCGCCTGGACCCGACCGCGCAGACCGTCACCCTGGTCGCCGACCCGACCTGGTGGGGCGACAAGCCCCTGCTGGACCGGATCGTCTTCCACACCATGCTGCCCGACGCGATGCGCACCGCCTTCGCCAAGGGCGAGATCGACCTCCTCGACAACGGCCCGGACGTGGCCGGCTACCAGGTCATCAAGAACACCAAGGGCGCGGCCGTCCGCCGGGCCGGCGGGCCGGACTACCGCCAGCTCACCCTGAACGCCCGCACCCCGCTGCTCACCGACCCGACCGTCCGCCAGGCCGTCTTCCAGGCGATCAACCGGGACGCCCTGATCCGCACCGACCTCAACGGCCTGGACTGGCCCGCCATCCCGCTCAACAACCACCTGCTGGTCGCCAACCAGAACGGCTACCGCGACAACTCCCTGGGCCTGTCCCGCTTCGACCCGGCCGAGGCCGCCCGCAAGCTGGACTCGGCGGGCTGGAAGCTCGACGGCGACGTGCGGAAGAAGGACGGCCACGAGCTGAACCTGCGGATGGTCGTCCCGGCCGGGGTCGCCATCGCCCAGAACGAGACGGCGTCGCTGTCGAAGATGCTCAAGGACGTCGGCATCAAGGTCACCCCGGTCACCGCCACCCCCAACGAGTTCTTCGACAAGTACGTCAACCGCAACGACTTCGACATCGCCGTCTACGCGCTGCTCGGCACCCCGTTCCCGGCCAGCGGCAGCCGCGCCGGCTACGTCCAGAACAGCGCCGGCAACCGGTCCGGTGCGGGCAGCGCCGCGGTGGACGCCGCGCTCGACCGGGCGGCCGGCGCGGCCGACGCCGGCACCGCCTCCGAGGCGATCAACCAGGCCGACGGCGAACTCTGGAAGGTGGCCGGCGTACTGCCGCTCTACCAGCGCCCCCAGCTGTACGGCGCCCGCGCCGACCTCGCCAACATCGGCGCCCAGGGTCTGTCCGACATCGTCTGGGAGAACGTCGGCTTCACCAAGTAGCGCCGGGCCTCAGCCGTGCAGGGTCTCCCGCCAGTAGTGGCAGGCGCTGCGGCGGCCCGGCAGCTCGGCGCCGTCCTCGGTCGCCACCGGCACCAGCGGCGGGAGTTCGGTCCGGCAGAGGTCCTGCGCCCGGTCGCAGCGCGGGTTGAAGGCGCAGCCCTCGGGGATCCGCAGCAGGCTCGGCGGCAGACCCTTGATGGCGTGCAGGTCCTGGCCCTTCTGGTCCAGGCGCGGGATGGAGGCCAGCAGGCCCTTGGTGTACGGGTGCGCGGGCCGCGCGTACAGCTCGTGCACCGGGGCGGTCTCGACGATCCGGCCCGCGTACATCACCGCGATCTTGTCGGCGACGTCGGCGACCACACCGAGGTCGTGGGTGATCAGGATCAGGCCCATGTTGAACTCGGCCTGCAGTTCGGCCAACAGGTCCATCACCTGAGCCTGGACGGTGACGTCCAGCGCGGTGGTGGGCTCGTCGGCGATGATCAGGTCGGGCTCCAGGGCCAGCGCCATGGCGATCATGATGCGCTGGCGCATCCCGCCGGAGAACTGGTGCGGGTAGTCGCCGACCCGCTGCCTGGCGGCCGGGATGCGCACCCGCTCCATCAGCTCGACGGCCTTCGTCTTGGCCTCGGCGCGCGACAGCCCCTGGTGCACCCGGAACATCTCGCCGAGCTGGTAGCCCACGCTGAGCACCGGGTTGAGGGCGGACAGCGCGTCCTGGAAGATCATCGCGATCTGCCGGCCCCGGACCGTCCGCCGGTGCCTGGGGCTCATGGTCAGCAGGTCCTCGCCCCGGAACAGGATCCGCCCCGAGGTGATCTTCGCGGGCGGCACGTCCAGGATGCCCATGATCGCCTGCGCGGTCACCGACTTGCCCGAGCCGGACTCGCCCAGCACCGCCAGCGTCTCCCCCGCCGACACCGAGTAACTCACCCCGTTGACGGCCTTGGCCACGCCGTCCTGGGTGTGGAACTCGATGTGCAGGTCCTCGACCTCCAGCAACGGCGTCCCGGGCGCCAGGTTCTCCCGTCCGCCGCCGGTCACCTCCACCACGTCCATGCGGGCAGCCCTCCTCAGCGCAGCAGCGACCATCGACAGGCGCAGAGCAACTATCAAGGAACGGAAGCCACTTGGGGAGCCTGCGGTAGATCTCGGTTCCATCACGGCGAAGGGCGCGCCCTCGTTGCGAGGACGCGCCCTGGGTGCGGAACCGGGTACGGCACCCGTCAGCCGGCGCCCGGCCCGTCGTCCCGCTCCGCCGGGCCCGGCCCGATCTCGCGCTCCGCCGGGCCCGGCCCGATCTCCCGCTCCGCCGCGCTCTGCCCGACCTCGCGCTCCGCCGGGCCCGGCCCGACCTCGCGCTCCGCCGCGCTCTGCCCGATCTCGCGCTCCGCCGCGAAGTGACACGCCGAGTCGTGCCGCGCCGCGCCCGACAGCCAGCCCGGCGCGGCCAGCAGCGGGACCTCGACCGCGCAGCGCTCCTGCGCCTTCCAGCACCGGGTGCGGAAGCGGCACCCCGAGGGCGGGTTGGCCGGCGAGGGCACGTCCCCGACGAGCACGATCCGGTCCCGGGTCTCGCGCGCCGTCGGGTCCGGCACCGGCACCGCCGAGAGCAGCGCCTGGGTGTACGGGTGGGTCGCGTGGTCGTAGATCTCGGCGTCGCTGCCGATCTCGACCATCCTCCCCAGGTACATCACCCCCACCCGGTCGGAGATGTGCCGGACGATGGAGAGGTCGTGCGCGATGAACATGTACGACAGGTTGAAGTCGCCCTGCAGCTGCTCCAGCAGGTTGATCACCTGTGCCTGGACGGACACGTCCAGGGCCGAGACCGGCTCGTCGCAGATGATGATCTCCGGCTTGAGCGCCAACCCCCGGGCGATGCCGATGCGTTGGCGCTGGCCGCCGGAGAACTGGTGCGGGTACCGGTTGATGTACTCGGGGTTGAGTCCGACCACGTCCAGCAGGTCCTGGACGGCCTTGCGGCGGTCCCCCTTGGGCGCCACCTCGGGGTGGATCTCGAACGGCTCCCCGATGATGTCGCCGACCGTCATGCGCGGGTTCAGCGAGGTGTACGGGTCCTGGAACACCATCTGGATGTTGCGCCGGACGGCCTTCAGCGCGGATCCGGACAGCCGGGAGATCTCCTCCCCCTTGTAGCGGACGGACCCTCCGGTGGCCGGCTCCAGATTCATCAGCACCTTGGCCAGCGTGGACTTCCCGCACCCGGACTCGCCGACGACGCCGAGCGTCTCGCCCTGCATCAGGTCGAAGCTGACCCCGTCCACCGCCTTGACCGCGCCGACCTGCCTCCTCAACAGCACGCCCTTGGTCAGCGGGAAGTGCTTGACCAGGTCCCGGACTTGCAGGATCGGCTCACCGCGCGGCACCTGCTGGGCGAAGGCGACCTCCTCCGGCACCACCACACCCATCGGGCTGGCCCCGTTAACGGTCATGGAGGGTCTCCTTCCAGAAGAAGCAGGCGCTGCCGCGCCCCTCCAGCGGGGTGCCGTCGTCCTCGGCGACCGGGAACAGCTCCGGCACCTCGGCCCGGCAGATGTCCTGCGCCCGGGGGCAGCGGGGATTGAAGGCGCAGCCCTTGGGGATCCGCAGCAGGTTGGGCGGCAGGCCCTTGATGGCGTAGAGCTCCTGACCCTTCTGGTCCAGCCGGGGGATGGAGTCCAGCAGGCCCCGGGTGTACGGGTGGGCGGGCCGCGCGTACAGGTCGTGCACCGGGGCGGTCTCGACGATCCGGCCCGCGTACATCACCGCGATCTTGTCGGCGACGTCGGCGACCACACCGAGGTCGTGGGTGATCAGGATGAGCCCCATGTTGAACTCGGCCTGGAGCTCCGCCAGCAGGTCCATGACCTGGGCCTGGACGGTGACGTCCAGGGCGGTGGTGGGCTCGTCGGCGATGATCAGGTCCGGTTCAAGGGCCAGCGCCATGGCGATCATGATGCGCTGGCGCATGCCGCCGGAGAACTGGTGCGGGTAGTCGTTCACCCGCTGCTCGGCGGCGGGGATGCGCACCCGGTCCATCAGCTCGATGGCCTTGGCCTTGGCCTCGGCCCTGGAGGCGCCCTGGTGCACCCGGAACATCTCGCCGAGCTGGAAGCCCACGCTGAGCACCGGGTTGAGGGAGGACAGTGCGTCCTGGAAGATCATCGCGATCTTCCGGCCGCGGATCTTCCGCCGTTCGTCCTTGCCCATCTTCAGCATGTCCCGGCCGCGGAAGCGGATCTCCCCGCGCGGGATCCGGGCCGGCGGCATGTCCAGGATGCCCATGATCGCCTGCGCGGTCACCGACTTGCCCGAGCCGGACTCGCCGAGCACCGCCAGCGTCTCCCCCGCCCGGACGCTGTAGTCGACCCCGTTGACGGCCCTGGCGACGCCGTCCCGGGTGACGAACTCGACGTGCAGGTCCCGGACGTCGAGCAGCGGCCCCTCGTAGGGGGTCTCCCGTTCCTGCTTGGTGGTCTCCACAGCAGTGTTCACGATGCGCTCCCCTCGCTCAGCGAAGCTTCGGGTCGAGGGCGTCGCGCACCGCGTCGCCCATCATGATGAAGGCCAGCACGGTGATGGACAGTGCCGCGGCCGGGAAGAACATCACGTACGGCGCGGTCCGGATCACCTTCTGGGCGGAGGAGATGTCGATGCCCCAGGAGATGGTCGGTTCCTGCAGGCCGATGCCGAGGAAGCTCAGCGTCGCCTCGGTGGCGATGTAGCCGCCGAGCGCGATGGTCGCCACCACGATCACCGGGGCCACCGCGTTCGGCAGGATGTGTCGGAACATCAGCCGCCCGGTCCCGGCACCGAGCGCCCGGCCCGCCACCACGTAGTCGGACTGCTTGACGGTCAGCACCGCGCCGCGCATGACGCGGGCGATCTGGGTCCAGCCGAGGACGACCAGCGCGAACACCACGGCCCAGACCGTACGGCTGGCGAAGCCGTTCAGCAGCACCAGGGCGCCGAGCAGCAGCGGGATGCCGAAGAAGATGTCGATGATCCGGGAGATCACCGCGTCGACGGCTCCACCGAAGTACCCGGCGACCATGCCGGTCAGCCCGCCGAGCAGGGTGACCCCGGCGGTCACGACGATGCCGACGGTGATCGAGGCGCGGGCGCCGTAGATCACCCGGGCGTAGATGGACCGTCCCTGGGCGTCGTAGCCGAACCAGCCGGCGCCGAAGAAGTCGGTCCAGTCGGGCCGCTTGAGGTAGTCGTGCACCAGGTCGGCCTTGCGCGGGTTGGCGTCGGTGAAGGCCCACGGGAAGATCGCCATGAGCACCAGCAGGACGATCAGCAGCACCGAGATCAGGAAGATCGGCCGCCGCCGCAGGTCCCGCCAGGCGTCGCCCCAGAGGCTGCGGGCCTGCTCCCGCTTCTCCACGTCGGGTTCGACCAGGGTCTCCTGCTCGACCGCCATGCCCTGCTCCCCCGCGAAGTCCAGGCGGTCCACGCCCGGCTTGGGGTGCCGTTCGTACGAGTCCTCGTCGTGGATGTCAGGCATAGCGGATCCTCGGGTCCAGGACCGCGTAGAGCAGGTCGACGAGCAGGCTGGCAACCAGGTAGATGATCACCAGCACGGTCACGATGCCGACCACGGTGGGGCCTTCCTTCTGGTTGATCGCCCGGTACAGGACGTTGCCGATGCCCTGCACGTTGAAGATGCCCTCGGTGACGATCGCACCGCCCATCAGCGCGCCGAGGTCGGTGCCCAGGAAGGTGACCACGGGGATCAGTGAGTTGCGCAGCAGGTGGCGGGTGATGACGGTCCGCCGGGGCAGGCCCTTGGCGGTCGCGGTCCGGATGTAGTCGGCCCGCAGGTTCTCGCCGATGGAGGTCCGGGTGAGCCGGGCGACGAACGCGAGCGAGAGCGAGGCCAGGACGACCGCGGGCAGGACCAGCTGGGTGAGGTCGTAGCTGTCCTGCACCGTCGGCGTGACCCAGCCCAGGTTGGTGGCGAACACCGTCTGGGCGATGTAGGCGAGCACGAAGACCGGGATCGAGATCACCACCAGGGTCAGGACCAGCACCAGGGTGTCCGCGATGCTGCCGCGCTTCAGCCCGGAGACCACGCCGAAGGCGAGGCCCACGACGATCTCGAAGGTGAAGGCCAGCAGTGCCAGCCGGATGGTGACCGGGAAGGCGTCCGCCATGATGTCGGCGACCGGGCGGCCGGTGAAGCTGGTGCCGAAGTCCCCCTGGAAGAGGTTCCCCATGTAGTGCAGGTACTGCTTCCAGACCGGCTGGTCCAGGAAGTACGTGTGCTTGATGCTCGCGACCACGGACGGGTCGGCGGCCTTCTCGCCGAACAGCGCCACCACCGGGTCGCCCGGCAGCGTGTAGACCATCACGAAGATCAGGAACGTGGTGCCGAAGAACACCGGAATCATCTGCAGCACCCGCCGCAGTACGTAACTGCCCATCCGGTCCTCCTTCCTAGGTGTCCGACCGGGGGGAGCCGGTCGGCCGGGAGACCGGGCCCCGCCCTCCGTGCGGGGAGGGCGGGGCCGGCGCGAGGGATCAGGGCCGGGGCGTCAGCCCTTGACCTCGACCTGGGTCCAGGCCGGGTTGCCGAAGGAGTCGAAGGCCACGTTCTGCACCTTGGTCGAGTAGCCCGAGTTGGTGCGGTAGTACCAGAGCGGGATGGTCGGCATGCCGGACGCGAGCACGGCCTCGGCCTGCTGGTAACCGGTCGTCGAGTCGCTGACGCTCGGGGCCTCGTCGGCCTGGGTGGCCATCTGGTCGAACTGGGGGTTGCTGTAGCCGGTGTCGTTGGAGGCGGCACCGGTGCGGTACACGTCGGCCAGGAAGTTGGCGTTCAGGGGGTAGTCCTGGACCCAGCCGGTGCGGAACGCGCCGTTGAGCTGGTGCGAGGTGATGGCCTGGCGGGCGGTCTTGAAGTCCGGCTTCGGGTCGCCGAGGCAGTCGACGCCGGTGTTCTGCCGGATCGAGTTGCAGACCGCGTCGACCCACTCCTTGTGGCCGCCGTCCGCGTTGTAGGTGATCAGCACCTTGTTGCCGGGGACGCCTCCGCCCTGCTGGATCAGCTGCTTGGCCTTGGCGACGTCGAAGTTGCAGAAGTCCCCGCAGGTTCCGGCCTTGTAGCCCTGGACGCCCTCGGCGACCCAGGCGCTGGCCGGCGCCCGGGAGCCCTGCAACACGGTCTTGGTGATGGTCGCGCGGTCGATGGCCATCGACAGGCCCTGGCGCACCTGGGCCTTCTCGGGCGCGGCCCAGTCGGCCTGGTAGAGCGTGAAGCCGATGTTCTGGATGGCACCCTGCGGGGAGTCCACCGCCCGGTCGCCGAGGTCGCTCTTGTACGTCGCCAGCGCGGACGGCGGGACCTGGTCCATCACGTCGAGGTTGTTGGACTGCAGGTCGGCGTAGGCGGCCTCGGACGTGGTGTACATCTTGAAGACGATGCCGCCGTTCTTCGGCTTGTCCACGCCCTTGTAGCCCGGGTAGGACTTGGTGACCACCTGGGTGTTGTGCGCCCAGCTGACGAACTGGTAGGGGCCGTTGCCCACCGGCTTCTGCCCGTACCCGGCCGGGTCGTTGAAGAAGGCGTCCGGCAGCGGCGAGAAGGCGATGTAGCCGAGCTTGTACTCGAAGTACGAGACCTTGTGGTTCAGCTTGATGGTGAAGTGCAGGTTGTCCGTGACGGTCAGCCCGGACATCTTGGCCGCGGTCGGACTGCCGGTGGCCGGGTGGACGTCCTGATAGCCCTCGATGTCCGAGAACCAGGAGCTGTTGATCTGGTTGTTCGCCGGGCTGGCGGCCCAGTTCCAGGCGTCGACGAAGTTCTTGGCCTGCACGGGGGTGCCGTCGTGGAACGTCCAGCCGTCGTTCAGCGTGACGGTGAAGGTCTGGGAGTCGCTGGTGTCGATCGCGCTCGCGACCTGCATGCGGAGCTGGGCGTTGCTGGGGTTGTAGTCGACCAGCCCCTTGAAGAGGTTCTGGATGATGCGACCACCGCCGACCTCGTTCGCGTTGGCGGGTTGCAGCGGGTTCTGCGGCTCGTTGCTCTGGTAACTGAAGGTCTTGCTGGTGTCCGACGAGCTACTGCCTCCTCCGCCGCCGCTGCTGCTGCACCCGGTGGCCACCAGGACCACGGACGTCGCAGCGGCGAGGACCAGGCGAGCACGGGCGGCTACGGGCATGGAGGTCCCTCCTCATGGGGTGTGTGTCGCATCACACCCCATGAGAAGCGCGCCCCGGCGACGGCGCGAGTCGGGAGCACCCGGACGGGTGCCGTGACCTCCCGCCGAGTTGACGCCGCGACGGATCCGCGCAACGCCGCGGCACCGGCTCCTCCGAATGCCGGAAGGGCCCGTGGCCGGAGCCACGGGCCCTTCCGGGTGCGTACGGGACGTCAGGCCGCGGCCGACTCCCGGACCTCGGCGAAGTGGCAGGCCGAGTCGTGGGCGGCCGGGCCCTCCAGCGTGGTCGGGATCGCCAGCAGCGGGACCTCCTCGGCGCAGCGCTCCTCCGCCTTCCAGCAGCGGGTGCGGAAGCGGCAGCCGGACGGCGGGTTGGCCGGCGAGGGGATGTCCCCGCTGAGGATGATCCGCTCGCGGTTCTCGCGCGCCGTCGGGTCCGGCACCGGCACGGCCGAGAGCAGCGCCTGGGTGTACGGGTGGGTGGCGTTCTCGTAGATCTGCTCGTCGGAGCCGATCTCGACCATCTTGCCCAGGTACATCACGCCGACGCGGTCGGAGATGTGCCGGACGATGGAGAGGTCGTGCGCGATGAACATGTACGACAGGCCGAACTCGCCCTGCAGCTGCTCGAGCAGGTTGATCACCTGCGCCTGGACGGACACGTCCAGGGCGGAGACCGGCTCGTCGCAGATGATGATCTCGGGCTTGAGCGCGAGGCCGCGGGCGATGCCGATGCGCTGGCGCTGGCCGCCGGAGAACTGGTGCGGGTACCGGTTGATGTACTCCGGGTTCAGACCCACGACGTCCAGCAGGTCCTGGACGGCCTTGCGGCGGTCGCCCTTGGGCGCCACCTCGGGGTGGATCTCGAACGGCTCCCCGATGATGTCGCCGACCGTCATGCGCGGGTTCAGCGAGGTGTACGGGTCCTGGAACACCATCTGGATGTTGCGGCGGACGGCCTTGAGGGCCGCACCGCCCAGGGTGGAGATGTCCTCGCCCTTGAACAGCACCTGACCGGAGGTGGCCCGCTCCAGGTTCATCAGCACCTTGGCCAGCGTGGACTTGCCACAGCCGGACTCGCCGACGATGCCGAGCGTCTCGCCCTTCTTCAGCTCGAAGCTGATGCCGTCGACGGCCTTGACCGCGCCGACCTGCTTCTTGAACAGGACGCCCTGGGTCAGCGGGTAGTGCTTGACCAGGTCCTTGACCTCCAGGATGTTCTCAGCCATGGAGGGTCTCCTTCCAGAGGTGGCACGCGCTGCGGCGGCCGGTGAGCTCCGTGCCGTCCTCGTCGGTCACGTGGTGCAGCGCCGGGGTCTCCGTGCGGCACAGGTCGGTGGCGACGTCGCAGCGGGGGTTGAACGCGCAACCGGCCGGAACCTTCAGCAGGTTCGGGGGCAGGCCCTTGATCGCGTACAGCTCCTGGCCCTTCTGGTCCAGGCGCGGGATCGAGCGGAGCAGGCCCTTGGTGTACGGGTGCGCGGGGTTCGCGTACAGGTCGTGCACCGGGGCGGTCTCGACGATCCGGCCCGCGTACATCACGGCGATCTTGTCCGCGACGTCGGCGACCACACCGAGGTCGTGGGTGATCAGGATCAGGCCCATGTTGTACTCGGCCTGGAGCTCCGCCAGCAGGTCCATCACCTGGGCCTGGACGGTGACGTCCAGGGCGGTGGTGGGCTCGTCGGCGATGATCAGGTCGGGCTCCAGCGAGAGCGCCATGGCGATCATGATGCGCTGGCGCATGCCGCCGGAGAACTGGTGCGGGTAGTCGTTCACCCGCTGCTTGGCGGCGGGGATGCGCACCCGGTCCATCAGCTCGACGGCCTTGGCCTTGGCCTCGGCCTTGGAGGCGCCCTGGTGCACCCGGAACATCTCGCCGAGCTGGTAGCCCACGCTGAGCACCGGGTTGAGGGAGGACAGCGCGTCCTGGAAGATCATCGCGATCTTCCGGCCGCGGATCTTGCGCCGCTCCTCGTTGCCCATCTTGAGCATGTCCCGGCCGCGGTACAGGATCTCGCCCTGGGTCACCTTGCCCGGGGGCATGTCCAGGATGCCCATGATGGTCTGCGCCGTCACGGACTTGCCGGAGCCGGACTCGCCGAGCACGGCGAGGGTCTCGCCGGCCGCGACGGAGTAGTTGACGCCGTTCACGGCCTTGGCGATGCCGTCCCGGGTGTGGAACTCCACGTGGAGGTCCTTGACCTCCAGGAGCGGGGTTCCGACTTCGAGACGGTCACTCTTCTGGCTGTTGTTCTCGATCACGGTGGTCATCGGGTCGTCACCTCTTCTCTCAGCGGAGCTTCGGGTCGAGGGCGTCGCGCACCGCGTCGCCGAGCATGATGAAGGCCAGCACGGTGAGGCTCAGCATGCCGGCGGGGAAGAACAGGGCGAACGGCGCCGTACGGATCACCTTCTGGGCCGAGTTGATGTCGATGCCCCAGGAGATGGTCGGGTCCTGCAGACCGATGCCGAGGAAGCTCAGCGTGGCCTCGGTGGCGATGTAGCCGCCGAGGGCGATGGTCGCGACCACGATCACCGGGGCGATCGCGTTCGGCAGGATGTGCTTCATCAGGATCCGGGTGGTTCCGGCACCGAGCGCCTTGGCGGCGGTGACGAAGTCGGCCTGCTTGATCGTGATCACCGAACCGCGCATGACACGGGTCATCTGGGTCCAGCCCAGGGCGACGAGCGCGAAGACCACGCTCCAGATCGTGCGCGAGGTGAAGGCGTTCAGGATCACCAGCGAGCCGAGCAGCAGCGGGATGCCGAAGAAGATGTCGGTGACCCGGGAGATGAGCGTGTCGACCCAGCCGCCGAAGTAGCCGGCGAGCATGCCGGTGATGCCACCGAGGATGGTCACACCGAGGGTGACGCAGATGCCGACCACGACCGAGGCGCGGGCGCCGTAGACGACGCGGGCGTAGATGCTGCGGCCCTGGAGGTCGTAACCGAACCAGTCCGCCTGGAAGAAGTGGTCGTACGCCGGCTTCGTCAGGTAGTGGTTGCGCAGGTCGCCGGCCCGCGGGTCCACCGAGGTGAACAGGCCCGGGGCGATCGCGATGACGATCAGCAGCAGGATGAGCAGTGCGGAGAGCACGAAGATCGGCTTGCGCCGCAGGTCGTGCCAGGCGTCGGAGCCGAGGCTGCGGGCCTTCTCGGGCTTGGCGGCCGCCGCGACGGTGGCCGGGGCCGGGATCTCCTCGGCCGTCTTCTTCTCGGTCAGGTCAGGCATACCGGATCCTCGGGTCCAGGACCGCGTAAAGCAGGTCGACGATCAGGCCGGCGGCCAGGTAAACGAGCACCAGGAAGGCGACGAAGCCGGAGACGGTCGCGCCCTCCTTCATGTTGATCGCCTGGTAGAGCGCGTGGCCGACACCCTTGACGTTGAAGATGCCTTCGGTGACGATCGCGCCGCCCATCAGGGCACCCAGGTCGGTACCGAGGAAGGTGACCACCGGGATCATCGAGTTGCGCAGCAGGTGGGTGCCGATGACCTTCCGGCGCGGCAGGCCCTTGGCCACCGCGGTGCGGACGTAGTCGGCCTTGATGTTCTCGGCTATGGAGGTACGGGTGAGGCGCGCGACGTACGCCAGCGAGAGCGAACCGAGCACGATGGCCGGCAGCACCAGCTGGGTGATGTCGTTGCTGTCCTGGACGGTCGGGGTGACCCACTTGAGGTTCTGCCCGAAGACCGTCTGGAAGATGAAGCCGAGCACCGGAACCGGGATCGAGATCAGCAGCAGGGTGAGGACCAGCGCGCCCTTGTCGAAGATCTTGCCGCGGCGCAGACCGGCGATCAGGCCGATGCCGATGCCGAGCACGATCTCGATGGCGAACGCGAACAGCGCCAGCCGGACCGTGACCGGCAGCGCCTCGGTGATCTTGTCGAGTACCGGACGTCCGTCCAGGGCGGTTCCGAAGTCACCGGTGAGCAGCTTCCCCATGTAGGAGAAGTACTGCTGGACCAGCGGCTGGTCGAGTCCCTGCTGGTGCTTCAGGGCGGCAAGCTGCACCGGGTCCGGCGCCTTGTCACCCCACAGTGCTGCCAGCGGGTCGCCGGGCAGCAAATGCACCATGAAAAAGATGAGTGCCGTCGTTCCGAGGAACACCGGGATCATCTGGAGCAGTCGCCTCGCGACAAAGCGCCCCATCGTGCCTCCATGTATGACTCTGCCGGGCCCGTCAACCCGGCAAGAGATAAGTC
Source organism: Kitasatospora sp. NPDC023176 (assembly GCF_055560495.1). Taxonomy (NCBI): domain Bacteria; kingdom Bacillati; phylum Actinomycetota; class Actinomycetes; order Kitasatosporales; family Streptomycetaceae; genus Kitasatospora; species Kitasatospora sp. NPDC023176. Next base: position 110,629 of record NZ_JBVHIP010000013.1, read on the forward strand.
GGCGTGCCAACGGCCGGTGCCAGTCCCCGCCCTTGTGGGGATGGGACGGGCACCGGCCGTTGTCACCGGGTCAGGCGGTGCCGACCGATTACTTCTTCTTCTTGACCTCGACGTCGGTGTAGACCGGGTCGCCGAAGGAGTTGAACTTCACGTTCTGGACGTTGTTGGAGTAGCCCGAGTTGGTCTTGTAGTACCAGAGCGGGATCTGCGGCATGTCCTTGGCCAGAACGGCCTCGGCCTGCTGGTACAGCTCCGCGGTCTTCTCGACCGTGGTGGCCGCGTCGGCGTCGTGCGACAGCTTGTCGAACTCGGGGCTCGAGTAGCCGGCGTCGTTCGCGGCGGCACCGGTGCCGTAGACGTCGCGCAGGAAGTTGGCGTTCAGCGGGTAGTCCTGCACCCAGCCGGTACGCATCATGCTCGAGACCTGCTTCTTGGTGACGATGTCACGCGAGGTCTTGAAGTCCGGCTTCGGGTCACCGAGGCACTCGACGCCGGTCGCCTGGCGGATCGAGTTGCAGACCGCGTCGACCCACTCCTTGTGGCCACCATCGGAGTTGTAGAGGATGGTGACCTTGTTGCCCGGGACGCCGCCACCCTCCTGGATGAGCTGCTTGGCCTTGGCCGGGTCGTACTTGCAGGCGTCACCACAGGTGCCGGCCTTGTAGCCCATGACGCCCGGCGCCACGAACGAGTCGGCGGGCTGACGGCTGTTGTTCAGCACGGTCTTGGTGATGGTGTCGCGGTCGATCGCCATCGAGAGGCCCTGGCGGACCTTGGCCTTGTCCGCACCCTGCCAGTCGGCCTGGTACATCGCGAACGAGATGTTCTGGATGGCGCCCTGGGCCTGGTCGATCGCGCGCTTGCCCAGGTCGTCCTTGTACTTCGGCAGGTCGGTCGAGTCGACCTGGTCCAGGACGTCCAGGGTGTCGGACATCAGGTCCTTGTACGCGGCCTCGGGCGAGGTGTAGCTGCGGAAGACGATTCCGCCGTTCTTCGCCTTGTTGCTGCCGGTGTACTTGTCGTACGCCTTCAGCGTGATGGCCTTGTTGTGCTCCCACGAGACGAACTGGTAGGGCCCGTTGCCGACCGGCTTCTCGCCGAAGCCCTTCGGGTCCGCGAAGAAGCCGGTGGGGAGCGGGAAGAACGCCGAGTAGCCGAGCTTGTACGTGAAGTACGAGACGGGCTGGGTCAGTTCGATGGTGAAGTGGGTGTCGTCGACGACCTTGAGACCGGTCATCTCCTTGGCGGTCGGGTCGCCCTTGTCCGGGTGGACGGCGTCGTAACCGACGATGTCCGAGAACCAGTCGGAGTTGATCTGGTTGTTGGCCGGGTTGGCGGACCAGTTCCAGGAGTCCACGAAGGACTTGGAGGTGACCGGGGTGCCGTCGTGGAAGGTCCAGCCGGACTTCAGCGTGACGGTGTAGTTCTTCGCGTCGGTGGTCTCGATCTTGTCGGCCACCTGGTTGCGCAGCGCACCGGTCGCGGGGTCGTAGTCGACGAGGCCCGTGAAGAGCTGCTTGACGATACGGCCGCCCTGGTTCTCCATGGCGTTGGCCGGCTGCAGCGGACGCTGCGGCTCCGCGCTCTGGAAGCTGAACGTGCCCGAGGGGTCGACCGCGGCGCTGTCCGAGCTCCCGCCGGAGGAGTCGCTGCTGCCGCTGCTGCTACAAGCAGTCGCGGCGAGCGCGACAGCAACAGCTGCGACAACCCACTTGGCCTGGCTCACACCACGCATCGGTGTGCCTCCTGAATTCGACGTTTGCGACGAGGAGGGCACTACGGAACGGTTGTCACCGGGCCCGCAATGCCGTCCGCGCTCGTGGTTTCGGCGCGCACCCCTGCGCGTTAACCCTTGACCCGAGCCTGACTGCACCCACTATCCGTCACGCACGGACACGAAAGTGACCAGTGACGATCTCAATTAGGTCACATGAACAGTCGGTAAGTTTCGAAAACCGGACATTTGAGACATAGCCAGACAGGCACCAAACGGACAGTCGTCACGGATGACGAACTGTCACGTCCGCTCAGCGGACACCTGGGTGTGATGAGCGCTATTCCGTTAATAGCGGCCCCGACAACTTGGAGTAGTTGAAAAAGTTCGCCCCCCTCTCCATCGGAAAGGGGGGCGAAGCATTCCGGCCAAAGGCCGATCAAGCCGTCCGGATCACGCCTTCTTGGCGCGCGAGGCGGTGCGGCCGCGGTCCTTCTGGTCCAGCACGACCTTACGGATGCGAACCGTCTCCGGGGTCACCTCGATGCACTCGTCCTCGCGGCAGAACTCCAGCGACTGCTCCAGCGAGAGCTTGCGCGGCGGGACGATCGACTCGGCCACGTCCGCGTTCGCGGAACGCATGTTGGTGAGCTTCTTCTCCTTGGTGATGTTGACGTCCATGTCGTCGGCGCGGGAGTTCTCGCCGACGATCATGCCCTCGTACACCTCGGTGCCCGGCTCGCAGAAGAGCACGCCGCGCTCCTGCAGGTTGGTCATCGCGAAGGCGGTGACCACACCGGCCCGGTCGGCGACCAGCGAACCGTTGTTGCGGGTGGTCAGCGTGCCGAACCACGGCTCGTGGCCCTCGTGGATCGAGTGGGCGATGCCGGTGCCGCGGGTGTTGGTGAGGAACTCGGTACGGAAGCCGATCAGGCCGCGGGACGGCACCACGAACTCCATCCGGACCCAGCCCGAGCCGTGGTTGGACATGTTGTCCATCCGGCCCTTGCGGATGCCCATGAGCTGGGTGACGGCACCCATGTGCTCCTCGGGCACGTCCACCGTGAGGCGCTCGACCGGCTCGTGGGTCTTGCCGTTGACCTGCTTGGTGACCACCTGCGGCTTGCCGATGGTCAGCTCGAAGCCCTCGCGGCGCATGGTCTCGATCAGGATGGCCAGCGCCAGCTCACCGCGGCCCTGCACCTCCCAGGCGTCCGGACGCTCGGTGTCCAGGACGCGCAGCGAGACGTTACCGATCAGCTCGCGGTCCAGGCGGTCCTTCACCTGGCGGGCGGTGACCTTGCGGTCCACCTTGCCGGCCGCCTTCGCGTCCGCGCCCTTGCCGCTGCCGCCCCGGCCGACCAGCGGCGAGGTGTTGGTGCCGATGGTCATCGAGATGGCCGGCTCGTCCACCGTGATCAGCGGCAGCGCGACCGGGTTCTCGGGGTCGGCCAGGGTCTCGCCGATCATGATCTCGCCGATACCGGCGACGGCGCAGATGTCACCGGGGCCCGCCACCTCGGCCGGCTTGCGGGTGAGCGCCTCGGTCATCAGCAGCTCGGAGATGCGGACGTTCTGCATCGAGCCGTCGCGCTTGATCCAGGCCACGGTCTGGCCCTTGCGCAGCTCGCCCTGCTCGACGCGCAGCAGCGCGATGCGGCCGAGGAAGTTGTCGGCGTCCAGGTTGGTGACGTGGGCCTGGAGCGGCGCGTCCTCCTCGTAGCTGGGGGCCGGGACGTGCTCCAGCAGGGTGGAGAAGAACGGCTCCAGGCTGGTGCTGTCCGCGGGGACGGTGCCGTTCTCCGGCTTGGTCAGCGACGCGACGCCGTCACGGGCGCAGGCGTAGACGATCGGGAACTCGATCTGGTCCTCGTCCGCGTCCAGGTCCAGGAACAGGTCGTAGGTCTCGTTGATGACCTCGTCGATCCGGGAGTCCGGGCGGTCCGTCTTGTTGATGCAGAGGATGACGGGCAGACGGGCCGTGAGCGCCTTGCGGAGCACGAAGCGGGTCTGCGGCAGCGGGCCCTCGGAGGCGTCGACCAGCAGGACGACCGCGTCCACCATCGACAGACCGCGCTCGACCTCGCCACCGAAGTCGGCGTGGCCCGGGGTGTCGATGATGTTGATGGTGATCGGCGCGCCACCATCCTTCGGGTGGTACTTGACGGCCGTGTTCTTCGCGAGAATGGTGATGCCCTTCTCGCGCTCCAGGTCGTTCGAGTCCATCATGCGGTCGTCGAGGTGCTGGTGGGCGGCGAAGGCGCCGGCCTGCTTCAGCATGGCGTCGACCAGCGTGGTCTTGCCGTGGTCGACGTGGGCGACGATGGCGACGTTACGGATGTCGTTGCGCGTGGGCATGCCTTGCTGATTCTCCCGGAATCGTGGGTTGCGGCGCCCGGCTGCGTGACGCGCACTTGCGATCCCTGTCGATCGCCGCCGCCCGTTCCGCCTGCTACTACCGGTCCACCCGCCGGGCAATGGACATGCCTCGGCTTCCTCCTATCGTACGGGGAAGCGCTCAGGTGGGCAGAAACGAGCAGGTCGGGCGGGACCAAGATCACAGCTGGGGCACACGGTCTTCACCCGGCGGTCGCGTTCCGGCACTCTTCCGTCTCCTATCCGACGACTCCGGACCGCGCCGCCCCGGCGCCCGCACCGCCCGCCCGCTCGGTGGCCTGAAGCCTCCAGCCCACGTCCTGGAACCGCGGCCACCCGAACCCGAACACCCCGGCCCCGGTCACCCCGGTCCGTACCCCGACCAGCTCCGGCCGCTGGTACAGCGGCACCGAGTGCCCGAGCTGCCAGATCCGTACGTCCGCCTCCTGGAGCAGGTCCAGCCGGGCCGCCGGGTCGAGCTCGGCGGCCGCCCGGTCGAACAGCCGGTCGATCTCCTCGGTACCGCTGCGGCCGTAGTTCCCGCCGGAGTCGAGCGTCCCGTCGGCGTCCGGCCGGGGCTTGGCGTACGCGGCGCGCTGCTCGGCGGCCGGGCTGGGGCCGGCCGGCCAGGAGAAGAGCGCCAGGTCGTAGTCCCCGGCGGTCAGGTGGTCCTGGACGAAGGTCTCGGCGGGCGCGGTCTGCGGCCTCACCGTGATGCCGTAGCCGGCGAGGTCGGCGGCGAGCGCGTCGGCCGTGCGTCTGGCGGTCGCGGAGCCGGCCGGGACGAGCAGGCCCAGGGCGAGTTGCTTGCCGTCCTTGACCCGGGTGGTGCCGCTCGTGAGCTTCCAGCCCGCCCGGTCCAGCAGCCGCGCCGGGTCCGCCGGTCCGACCGCGGCGCTGTCGTCCCGGTAGCCCTCCTGGTCGGCGGCGAGCAGGTGGCTGCCGAGCGGGGCGCCGGGCAGCCCGAGCGGGCCGAGCGCGGCCGCGGCGATCCGCCGCCGGTCGACCGCCCGGGTCACCGCCTGCCGGACCGCCGGGTCGGTGAGCGGCCCGCGGGCGGCGTTGAGGGTGAGCTGGGTGAGCGAGGCGGCGGCCGCCCGGTGGACGGTGACCCCGGGCAGCGACTCGGCCCGCCGCAGCGCCACCACCGCCGCCTCGGGCGGGGCGGCGGGCGGGGCGGCGGCGGCCGTGGGCTTGGCGGAGGCAGTGGCGGACGGCCCGGGCGACGAAGTGGGCGACGGCGCGGCCGGCACCGCCCGGTCCACCGCCGCGGTGAGCGGGGCGACGTCCAGCCGCCCCTGCTCCAGCGCGTCCAGGCGCCGTTCCGGCGGCGCGTCCAGGAAGTCGATCCGCTCGGTCTTCGGCAGGTCCCCCCACCAGAGCGGGTTGCGCTCCACGGTGACCCGCCCGTCCTCGGCGTCGTACCGGGTAAGGGCGTACGGCCCGGCGCTCAGGTGCCCGGTGCCGGCCAGCGGCTGGTTGAAGGCCTCCGGCGTGGCCGTCTCGGCGGCCGGGTAGAGCGGCCCGAACAGCGCCCGCCACTCGGCGTAGGGCCGCCGGAAGGTCACCTTGACCTCGTGCGGGTCACCGCCCTGGGTGACCGAGTCGATGGCGTCGTACCCGGCCGCCCGGCCGCTCCGGTAGGCCGGGTCCAGCCCGGACAGGGCGGCCCGCTGGGCGGTGAGGTCGGCGGCCGACAGCGGGGTGCCGTCGCTCCAGACGGCGTGCGGGTTGAGCCGGTAGGTGACCACCTGGGGCTGCTGCCCGGGCGGGGTGGACTCGGCGCCGACCAGGTAGTCCGGGTCGGGGGCGAGCCGGCCGTGCTCGTCGGGCCGGAACAGCGAGGGGTAGAGCGCGTGGGCGAGCAGCGCCGAGTCGGCGCCGGCCCCGCGCTGGTAGACGTTGAGCGTGGCCGGGACGCCGTCCAGCGCCCAGTGCAGTGTGCCGCCGTCCTGGACGGTGGCGCGGTCGGCGGGCCCGACGTCCCCGGTGGTGGCGGTGGGGTCGGCCGGGGCCGGTGCGGCCGAGGGGCCGCGGGCCGGGCCGTCGGAGCAGCCGCCGAGAGTGGCGGAGAGCAGCAGCGCGACGGCTGCGGCGGTGAGCTGGCGGACGCGCATGGCGGACATCGAACGCCGTCGGCCCGGCCGGGCCGGCGGCGACACGGCGGGCCGCCGGGCGACTGCACCCGGACGGCCCAGGGCCGGGGCCGCCTACAGTGCCAGCTCGAACCAGACGATCTTGCCCTTGGGCGTGCGCCGGCTGCCCCAGCGCTCGGCCAGCAGGCTGACCAGCTGCAGGCCGCGACCGCCCTCGTCGGTCTCCTGGGCGCGCCGCTGCCGGGGCTGGGCGTAGCCGTCGTCCCAGACCTCGCAGACCACGGTGCGCTCGCGCAGCAGCCGCAGCCGGATCTCGCCCCGCCCGTGCTTGAGCGCGTTCGTGACCAGCTCGCTGACCAGCAGCTCGGTGGTGTCGACCAGGTCCTCCATCCCCCGGGCGAGCAGCCAGCTGCAGGCCAGTTCGCGGGCCTTGGCGACGGAGGTGGGCTCGGGCGGCAGGAACCAGTTGCCGACGGCGTCCTCGGGGAAGGCGTGCACCTTCGCCATCAGCAGCGCGATGTCGTCCTCGCCGTGGTGCGGGTCGAGTTCGCCGAGGACGTGGTCGCAGAGGTCCTCCAGGCCCTTGCCCCGGTCGGCGATCGCGGCCCGGAAGGCGCGCAGCCCCTCGTCCAGCGGGTGCTTGCGGCTCTCCACCAGGCCGTCGGTGTAGAGGCCGAGCACGGCGCCGTCCGGGAGGGTCAGTTCGACCTCCTCGAAGAGCTCGCCGCCGACGCCGAGCGGCAGCCCGGGCGGCACGTCGAGCATCCGGGCGGGCTCGCCGGGGCTGAGCAGGACGGGCGGCAGGTGGCCGGCGTTGGCGAACACGCAGCGGCGGGTGACGGCGTCGTAGACGGCGTAGACGCAGGTGGCCAGGTAGACCTCGCGGGCCTCCTCGTCGGCCGTCGAGGTGAGCCGGCCGTACGGGGTGGGCGGGCCGGCCGGGACGGAGTCGTCGCCGAGGCCGCGGGCGATCTCGTCCAGCGCGCCGAGCACCTCGGCCGGGTCGAGGTCGAGCATGGCCAGGGTCCGTACCGCGGTGCGCAGCTGGCCCATGGCGACGGCGGCGCGCAGGCCGCGGCCCATCACGTCGCCGATGACCAGGGCGGTGCGGTTGCCGGGCAGCGGGATGACGTCGAACCAGTCGCCGCCGACCTCGGTGTTGTTGTTGCTGGGCAGGTAGCGGCAGGCGATCTCCAGGCCGCTGGCGGCCGGGTTGCCCGGGGGCAGCAGGCTGCGCTGGAGGATCAGGGCCCGCTCGTGCTCGCGGCGGTAGAGCCGGGCGTTGTCGATGCAGACGGCGGCGCGGGCGACGAGTTCCTCGGCGATCGCCACGTCGCGGGCGTCGAAGGGCTCGCTGCCGATCGCCCGGGAGAGCTGGACCAGGCCGAGCACCTGGTCGCGGGCGACCAGCGGGACGATCAGGGTGGAGCGCAGCAGCGGGTCGCGGCCGGGCTCGGGGACGACGCTGCGGCCGGTGCGCAGGGCCCGGGCGTGCGGGGAGCGGCGCGGGTAGCAGAGGGTGCCGCCGGCTTCGGCGATCGGCAGGCCGGTGACGGAGCCGAGCACCGAGGAGGCGCCGCCGATCACGCTGGAGACGGCGACGCGGCGCAGTTCGCCGCTGCCGTCGGTGAGCACGGTGTCGCCGAGCCGGCCGGCGCTGGGGACGGTCTCGCCGGAGAGCAGCGCGGTGTAGAGGTCGACGGTGGCGAGGTCGCAGAACGGCGGGACGACGACGTCGAGGAGTTCCTTGGCGGTGGTCTCCAGGTCGAGGGTGGAGCCGATGTGGGCGCTGGCCTCGTTGAGCAGGGCGAGGTTGCGGCGCACGCCGTCGGCCTCGCGCTCGGCGACGTGCCGGCTGGTGACGTCGGAGACCTGTCCGGCAACGCCCATCGGCTGCCCGGCCGAGCCGTTGAGCCGGTACAGCGAGACGGCCCAGAGCCGGTTGCCCTCGCGGGTCGGGACGGCGCTGTGGAAGCGCAGGTCGAAGACGGGTTCGCCGGTGGCGAGGACCTTGCGCAGGGCGGCGCTGAGCCGGTCGGCCTCGGACGACGGGAAGAGGTCGTGCGGGGTGAGGCCTTCGAGGTCGGTGGGGACGAGGCCCATCCCGGAGGCGAAGGCGTCGTTGACGCGCTGCAGCCGCAGCCGGTCGTCGAAGAGCACGAAGCCGGTGGGCGTCTGCCCGAAGACGGCCTCGGAGGCGGCGAGGTCGGTCTCGATCCGGCGCAGCCGGCCGAGGTCGACGGCCAGGCAGGTGGCGCCCGCGGTGGGCAGGGAGCTGTCGGGCATCAGGTACAGCTCGGCGAGGCCCTCGCCGCCGACGGCGTCCCGGTAGGGGGTGGTGCCGACCCACTCCTCGCCGGCCAGGGTGCGCTCCAGCCGGGCGCGACCGCGCCGCCAGAGTTCGCGGGGGACGAAGGTGGTGATCGGGTCCGAGCCGACGGCTTCGGCGGCGGTGATGCCGAAGAACTCGGCGGCGCGCTCGCTCCACTGGCTGATCCGCCCGTCGGGGCCGATCGCGAAGGTGGCGACCCGGATGTAGTCGTAGATCGAGCCCGGGCCCCCGGCGCCCCAGGGCCGGGGTTCGGCCGCGGGGTGGGCGCCCCGGCCCGGGCCCGCGGCGCCGGGGACCGGCGGAGCCGCCGGTGCGGGCAGGTGCGGGGACCCGACCTGCCCGGGCACAGCGGCATGACCGCTGCTGCTCGGCGCGTTCCGCGCGGGAATGCTGTTCAACGGACCGACCCCTCCAACCCGCGACCGTCCGGATGTCGAGAAGACCGAGTATTCATCATCGAGGGGTGCGTTCACACGCCCTCAACATCACAACATCAGATCGGGCGAAGGTTTTTGTCCTACCGCCCGCGCAACCACAATGCCACGCCCGCGCCCCCTTCCGGGGCGCGCGCTCCCCCTGGGCGCCCGATGGCATATGCAGCACGGTTCTCCTGCGGCTCTACTCGCGTCACTCGCCCGGGTCACTACCCGGCAGCGCGAGCTCGAACCAGACCACCTTGCCGATCCCCTCGGCCCGGGCGCCCCAGTGCAGCGCCAGCCGGTGGACCAGCTCCAGACCCCGGCCGCCCTCGTCGGCCTCGGCCGCGTGGCGCTCCCGGGGCGGGTCCGGCAGCGGGTCGGAGATCTCGACCAGCAGCGTCTCGCCGAGCGTCAGCCGCGCCCCGATCGGGGCGCTGGCGTACCGGACGGCGTTCGTGACCAGCTCGCTGACCAGCAGCTCGGCGGTGTCGGTGAGGTCCTCGACGCCCCACTCGGCGAGCGTGGCGCGGACCAGCCGGCGGGCCCGGGAGACGGCGGTGGGCTCGGCGGGCAGGGTCCAGCCGGCCGTCGGGGTGCCGGCCTGGCCGTGCCCGAGCCGGGCCAGCAGTAGGGCGACGTCGTCCGGCTCGCGGCCCTGCTCCATGGTGTCGAGCACCGCCTCGCAGGCGGCCTGGATGGAGGCGTGCGGATCCTGGAGCACGGTGACCAGCCGGCCGAGGCCGACGTCGAGGTCCTTGTCCCGGGACTCCACCAGGCCGTCGGTGCACAGGGCGAGCAGGCTGCCCTCGGGGATCTTCAGTTCGACCGATTCGAACGGGACGCCGCCCACGCCGAGCGGGGCGCCGGAGGGCAGGTCGAGGATCCGGCCGGCCCCGCCGGGCAGCGGACCGCCGGTGCGGGTCGGCTCGGTGGCCTCCTCGCCGGGCACCACCAGCACCGGCGGGATGTGCCCGGCCTTGGCCACCGTCAGCATCGCCGTGCCCGGGTCGAAGACGGCGTAGACGCAGGTGGCCAGCAGCGCCTCGTCCGGGCCCTGGGCGAGGTCGTCGGCCAGCTCGTGGACGTGCCGCAGCAGGACGTCCGGCGGCAGGTCGAGGGCGGCCAGCACCCGGACGGCGGTGCGCAGCCGGCCCATGGTGGCGGCGGCCCGCAGGCCGTGGCCCATCACGTCGCCGACCACCAGCGCGGTGCGGTCGCCGGGCAGCGGGATGACGTCGAACCAGTCGCCGCCGACCTCGGTGCCGCTGCTGCCGGGCACGTACCGGTAGGCGACCTCGACGCCGGTGGGCTGCGGGACCTGCTGCGGGAGCAGGGTGCGCTGGAGGGTGAGCGCGGCGGTGCGTTCACGGGCGTACAGCCGGGCGTTGTCCAGCGAGCTGCCGGCCCGGTCGGCGAGTTCGACGGTGAAGGCGAGGTCGTCGCGGTCGAAGCCCTCGCGGTAGCCGGCCCGGCTGACCAGCAGCAGGCCGATCACGATGCCGCGGGCGCGCAGCGGGACGACCAGCATCGAGTGCACGCCGAGGTCGTGGGCGGCCTGCATCTTGGGGTCGCCGGGGTAGGTGACGTCCTCCAGCTGGTCGGCGCCGGAGAGCAGCTCGGGCACGCCGGTGCGCAGCACCCGGCCGCAGGCGGAGTCCTCGGCGAAGGTGATCCGGGCGCCGCGTCGGAGCATCGCCTCGACCTCGGGGCCGTCCTGGACGGAGGCGGTGCCGAGCTGGAGCAGCGAGGTGCGCCGGTCGTGGCCGTGCCGGGGCAGGTCGTCGCCGTGGGCGACGGCCTGGAGCAGGATCACCGCGGAGTGGTCGGTGAGCCGGGGGACGACGGAGCTGGCGAGTTCCTGGGCGATCCGGGCGGCGTCGAGGAGGTCTCCGACCCGGGAGCCGAACTCGTTGAGCAGCGAGAGCCGGCGCCGGGCGTGCTCGACCTTGGCCACCGCGCGGTAGCGCTCGGTCACGTCCATCACGGTGCCGGAGATGCCGAGCACCCGGCCGGACCGGTCGGTCATCCGGCTGTAGGAGATCGAGCGGTAGCCGGCCCGGGTGGTGACCGGGGAGGCGAGGGTGACGTCGATGACCGGCTCGCCGGTGGCCAGCACCTGACGCTGGATCGCGGTGATCTCGTCGGCGGCCCGCTCGGGCAGGGTCTCGCCGGTGGTACGGCCGACGTGGTCCTCCAGGACGACGCCGTTCATCTCGGCCAGGGTCTGGTTGACGGCGGTGTAGCGCAGGTCGGTGTCCAGGATGGCGATGCCCAGCGGGGACTGCTCGAACAGCGCGTCGCGCACCGCGAGGTCCCGCTCGACGGCCCGTACGGCGGCCGCCTCGGCAAGGCTGACCTGCAGGAACGGGGTTCCGTCGCCGTCCACCAGCAGGGAGATCCGGGCGTCCACGGCGACCGGCGCGCCGGCCCGGTCGCGCAGCTCGGCGTTGCCCGCCCAGCGGCCGTGCCGCAGGGTGTCCTGGACGGCGGCCCGGATCCGGACGACCTGCTCCTGGTCCGGGATCAGCTCCTCGATCCGGCGGCCGACCAGCAGCTCGCTCGGCCAGCCGAGCAGCTCCTCGGCGGCCGGGCTCCACAGCACCACCCGGCCCGCGGTGTCCAGGATCGCGATGGCAACCTTGAGCATGTCCAGCAGGCTGCCGCCGGGCGGCGCGCCGAGGCCCTGCCGGGCGTCGGAGGGCCCGCCGGGGAACGGACGGCCGGGGCGGCTGCGCAGGCCGGGCTGGACGCCGGCCTCGGGGACGGCCAGGGTCGGCGCCGGCTGGACGGGCTGTGCGTCTCCCGGGACGGCGGGGCCGCCGCGTCGACGGCCGGACGGCGGCTGCGGGGCGGCCGGGCTGACGGCGCGGCGCAGCCGGGCGCGGGCGGCGGCGGTGCCTGCCCGCCGCGCTCCCCCGCCGCCGTTCCCGGTTGTCGACACCGACGGGGCCTCCGGCTCTGGTCGGGATCGGCGTCGCCGGCTGGGGCGGCTCACCGACTGGTGACGAATAGTGCCGAAAAGTGACATACCCAGCAGAACCCAGGCTATCCCGGCCGCTGGGTCGTCTTGTCCGATTGACCTATCCGGCGGCTTGCGCGTCGTCCGCCGTCGCGAGCAGGGCGGCGACGTGCGGCAGCACCTCGCGGTCGTGGCCGATCCAGTCCACCGAGTCCAGCTCCGCCGGGCCCAGCCAGCGCAGTTCGTCGTGGTCCTCCAGCGCGCTCGGCTCGCCGGCCAGCAGTTCGGCGGCCCAGAACCGCAGCTCCAGCCCCGGGCGCACGGCCCACGCGCCGGGCAGCCGCCGCAGCGCCCGCGCCCGTACGCCCAGTTCCTCCAGCAGTTCGCGCTCCAGCGCCTGCGCCTCGGTCTCACCAGGCTCGGTCTTGCCGCCGGGGAACTCCCAGCGTCCGGCGACCGCCGCGGGTGAGTTGCGGCGGGCGGCGAGCACCCGGCCGCCGCGGATCAGCACCCCGCCGACGACGATCCGCTGCGGGGCCTCGGTGGTGGTCTCGCCGGTCTGGTCCATGCCCCGACCCTACGGGGCGGGATCCGGGTCCTGGGACTCGACCCAGTACAGCTGCTTGTGACCGCGCGCCTCGAACTCGGCCGCCAGGCGGTGCGCCTCGGCCTCGGCCAGGTCCGCGGCGACCAGGAAGCGGTTGCCGTTGTCGTCCTGCCGCATCACCCGGAAGGTGCTCATGCCGGGAGGCTACCGGGGATCCACGCCCGGTGTCCCCGGCCGGCGTGGGGGTCGGGCCGGGGACACCGCGGCTGACCCTACGGGCCGTTCGCTACCGGCAGGTACGGGCGGGGTTAACGCCGGGTAACCCGGCGGCCGGGCTCAGACCCGGACCGGCGGCCGGGCTCAGACCCGGCCCCGGCGGCCGGGCTCGGGCTCAGACCCGGCGGCCGGGCTCAGACCCGGAGGTCGGGCACCTGCTCGCCGGTGGACAGGCCGAGCGAGCGCCGGATGTCCACGCTGAGCGGCGTGGTCCTGGCGACCAGCGCCCGGGCCCGGCGCAGGTCCCCCGCCAGGTCGTCCCCGGTGGCCGCGGCGTCCCAGGCGGCGGCCGCCTGGGTCTGGGTCTCGGCCAGTTTGTCGACCTTCGGCTGGATGTCGGTCGGCCACTCCGCCGTCGGCCGGCGCAGCGCGGCGGCCTCGGCCCGGGAGGCGGTGGCCATCTTCCGGGCCCAGGAGCGGTACTCGGCCTCGGCGACGGCCACGTCCTTGGCGGGTGTGTCCAGGTAGGCCGAGTTGAAGCCCCGGACGGCCTCCAGGTAGGCCAGCTGAACGGAGGTCAGGCTGCGGCGGTCGGTGCGGACCGTCCCCTGGTGCTGGTCCTCGCGGTCCTCGAAGCCGCAGGTGACGTACCGTTCGCCGACCGCCCAGTTGGCGGCGCTCGGGTAGAGGTAGACGTCGTCCATACCGTCCGGCACGGCCCACTGGTCCAGCGCGTAGTCGTCGAGGACCGTGCGGCACAGCGTCGCGGCCCGCTCGCGCACGACGGCCGCGCCCGGGTAGGGGCCGCCGGCGTCGGGGACCTTCGCGGTGCCGGCCACCTCGCCGTTGTGCCGCTCCGAGCAGGCCACCCGGCGCACCCAGGCGACCGTCTCGTCGCCGTTCTCGTCCGGCTTCCCGCTCATGCCGGAGGAGTTGTAGCAGTCCCCGGCCTTCAGCGCTGACCAGCGGACGGATCCGGCCGGCGGCTGCTGGACGTACCCGCCGCCGCGCCCGTCCCGCGCGGAGCCGAAGTCCCCCGCGCCCAGGGCGAGCGAGAGCAGCACGGTGCCCGCCGCCCCGAACACCAGGCCGGTCACCGCCATGCCGCGGCCGCGCTGCCCGCAGCGCCTTATCTGGAGCAGCGCGACGATCCCGAGCACCAGGGCCACCGGCGAGAGCAGGCTCAGGCCGGTCGCCAGGGAGCCGACGGCAAAGCCGTTGGTGCGCGGCTCCGGGCGGGGGTCGTACGGGTGGTGGGGGGCGTAGGCGTACGGCGGGTAGGGGTGGGGCTGCTGGTACGGGTGCGGGGTCCCGGGCCGGAAGCCGGACTCGGCGGAGGGCGGCACCGAGGCCCAGCCGCCGGCCGGCAGCGGCGGGGGCGGCGGCTGGGGCGGGGCCTGCGACGGCGCGGGGGCGGCCTGGGCGGGTTGGCCGGCCGACGGGGCCCAGGGGTCCTGCGGCTCCGGGGTCTCCGGGGCCCTCTTCGCCGCGTCGCCGGGGTTCTCGCCGGCCCCGGTGTCCCGTGCGTCCTCGGGGTCCGGCTCCTTGCGGAAGTCCACCCGCGGGTCCGGCCCCGCGGCGGCGGGCGGCTCGGACTCAGGCTTGGACACGTGGGCTCCCCCGACCCGCCCGAGCGGGCCTCTTACTCGGCGTTTCGGCTCTCGACACCGCCGCTCGGGCCGGACGGGCCCGCGCTGCGCGGTCGCGCGACTTTACCCGATCTTTCCGAACGCCCGCCCGGCCGTCACCGCCCCGGTCCGTCCTGCGGGACCAGGGCCAGGATCTCGCCGTGGAGCATCGAGAACCACCCGTCCTCGGCGGCGCTCCACTCCCGCCAGCCGTCCGCGATTCGCGCCAGCTCGTCCCGGTCCGCGAAGCCCCGCTCCACCGCCGTCCGGCCGAGGGCCGTGCCGGTCACCCGGTCCGCCCACAGCCCGCCCCACCAGTCCCGCCGCTCGGGCGTCGCGAACGTCCAGGTGCCGGTGCTCGCGGTGACCTCGGTGAGGCCGGCCGCACGGGCCCAGGACAGCAGCCGCCGCCCGGCGTCCGGCTCGCCGCCGTTGGCCCGGGCGGTCCGCCGGTACAGCTCCAGCCAGCGGTCCAGCGCGGGCACCTCGGGGAACCAGGTCATCGAGGCGTAGTCGACGTCCCGGGCCGCGATCACCCCGCCGGGGGCCGTCACCCGGCGCATCTCGCCCAGCGCGGCCACCGGATCGGCCACGTGCTGCAGCACCTGGTGGGCGTGCACCACGTCGAACTCGCCGTCCCCGTAGGGCAGTCGGTGCACGTCGGCGAGTTCGAACACCACATTGGACAGCCCGCGCCCGGCGACGTACCCGGCGGCCTGCTCCAGCACCTCGGCGGAAGTGTCCACGGCCACCACCCGCCCGTCGGGGCCGACCAGCTCGGCCAGGTCGGCGGTGATCGTGCCGGGGCCGCAGCCGACGTCCAGCAGCGCCTGGCCGGGCCGCAGCCGGTCCAGCAGGTAGGCGGCCGAGTCGGCGGCGGTGCGGGAGCGGTGCGAGCGCAGTACGGCCTCCTGGTGGCCGTGGGTGTAGGCGGCGGCAGGCTGCGGTCCGGGCATGGGGTCCCCCTGGGGCGTGGTCGGTGTTCCGTCTCCGCGACTGCTCCGACGCTACGCTTCATCCCGTATGGCGAGAAGAACTGTCTCACATGGCGGCCATCGATCGCCCCGGTCCCCGCGGGCCGCCGTACCGTGGAGGCGCCCCGACCGAACGGCCCGACCGAACGGCCCCGACAGAACGGTCCCGCCCATGCCCGGCCCCGGCCAGCGCCCCTTCGTCCTGCTGAGCGCCGCCGTGTCGCTCGACGGCCACCTCGACGACGCCTCCCCCGACCGCCTGCTGCTCTCCAACGCCGCCGACTTCGACCGGGTCGACGAGGAGCGGGCGGCCGCCGACGCGATCCTGGTCGGCGGCAACACCCTGCGCGCCGACAACCCGCGACTGCTGGTCAACGACCCCGCCCGGCGGGCCGCCCGGGTGGCGGCCGGGCGGCCGGAGCACCCGCTGAAGGTGACGCTCAGCGCGAGCGGCGCGCTCGACGCCGACCTGCGCTTCTGGCACACCGGCGGCGCCAAGCTCGCCTACACCACGACGGCCGGGGCGGCGGTGCTGCGACCCCGGCTCGACGGGCTGGCCGAGGTGGTCCCGCTCGGCGACTCGGTGGACCTCGGCGCGGTGCTGGACGACCTGGGCGCGCGCGGGGTGCGCCGGCTGATGGTCGAGGGCGGCGGCGGGGTGCACACCCAGTTCCTCGCCGGGGGCCTGGCGGACGAACTCCAGCTGGCCGTCGCCCCGCTGCTGGTCGGTCAGGACGGGGCGCCCCGGTTCGTCCGCCCGGCCGCCTTCCCGGGCGGGCCGGCCCGGCGGATGCGGTTGCTGGAGGCACGTACGGTGGGCGACGTCGTCCTGCTCAGGTACGCCCCGAAGGAGCCCGCGCCGTGACCCACCCCGCCGCCACCGACCTGGACCACCTGCGCCGGGCGGTCGAACTCTCCCGCCGCTGCCCGCCCTCCGGGACGGCCTTCTCGGTCGGCGCGGTGATCGTCGGCGCCGACGGCGAGGTGCTGGCGGAGGGCTACAGCCGGGAGGCGGACGTCCACGACCACGCCGAGGAGGCGGCCCTGGCCAAGCTCCCGGCGAACGACCCCCGACTGCGCGGGGCGACCGTCTACAGCAGCCTGGAGCCCTGCGGCCAGCGGGCCTCGCGACCGGTGCCGTGCGCCCGGCTGCTCATCGCGGCGGGCGTGCCGCGGGTGGTGGTCGCCTGGCGGGAGCCGGACCTCTTCGTCACCGACTGCCAGGGCACGGCCCTGCTGGAGGCGGCCGGCGTCGAGGTGGTGGAGCTGGCGGAGCTGGCCGCGCAGGCCCGGGCGGTCAACGCCCACCTGCTCCCGTGATCTTTTGTATCATTTAGAAACAAAGAGCTCGCCTTCGCCGGCTCGTCGCCGCCATTCTCCCTCCCAGGAGCAGCCCCATGACCGCCGCCCCCGTCCGGCTCACCGCCCGCGCCCTCCTGCTCGACATGGACGGCACCCTGGTCAACTCCGACGCCGTGGTCGAGCGCTGCTGGACCCGCTGGGCCGAGCGGCACGGCCTCGACCCGGTCGCGGCGCTCACCGTCGTCCACGGCCGCCAGGGCCACGCGACCATGGCCGTCCTGCTGCCGGACCGCCCGGTCGAGGTCAACCTCGCCGAGAACGAGCAGATGCTCGCCGAGGAGCGCGCCGACACCGAGGGCGTCGTCCAGGTCCCCGGCGCCGACGCCTTCCTCGCCTCACTGGCCGGCCTCCCGCACGCCCTGGTCACCTCCGCCGACCTGCCACTGGCCCAGGTCCGGATGGACGCCGCCGGCCTGCCGATGCCGCCCGTCCTGGTCACCGCCGAGTCCGTCGGCGCCAGCAAGCCCGACCCCGAGGGCTTCCTCAAGGGCGCCGCCGCCCTCGGCTTCGCCCCCGCCGACTGCCTCGCCTTCGAGGACTCCGGCGCCGGCATCGCCGCCGCCCGGGCGGCCGGCATGCGCGTCATCGGCATCGGCCCCCGCGCCGCCGCCCACCACCCGGACGCCCTCGCCCCCACCCTCGACGCCGTCACCGTCACCACCACCCCCGACGGCACCCTGACCGTCACCGTCCAGGCCTGACCGGACCCGCCGAAGGGGCCGGACTGCACCCGGAGTCCGGCCCCCGGCACGAGAGTTGCGGCACCCGCCAGACGCCGCGGCAGAGTTGCCACCACACAGCCGCGACCCGCGGAAACGCTGATTCCGAGGGCCCGAGTCAGCACGGATCAGCGCCGTGACAGCACGCCAGGACCGGAAATCAGTAGTGGTAGCGGGCCGCCAGGACGATGACTTCCCGGTCGGTGACCAGATAGACGAGGCGATGCTCGTCGTCGATCCGCCGCGACCAGGCCCCTGGCAGGTGGTACTTCAGCGGCTCGGGCTTGCCGATCCCGGTGAACGGATCGCGCAGGACGTCCTCGATGAGCTTGTTGATCCTCGCGAGCATCTTGCGATCGTTCGTGAGCCAGGACGTGTAGTCCTCCCAGCCCTGCTCTTCGAAGACGAGCCTCACTCGACACCCCGCCCGGCATCAGCCGAGTCGGGGTCGATGAGTGTGCGCTCGGAGAGCCCTGTGCCGTTCAGCGCATTGTCGTACGCCTTCAGCAGGCGACGCGCGTTCGCCGGCGAACGCAGGAGATAGGAGCCCTCGCGCAAGGAGGCGTAATCCTCGGCCGAGACGAGCACGGCATTTCCGTGCTTGGACACGATCTCGATGGCGTCATGATCCTCGTTGACCTTCTTGATCAACGGGAAGAGATCCCTGCGGGCCTCGCTCGCGGTGATGGACATGGCGCATACCCCCTTCGGCGAGTGGTACCGAATAAGGTACCACTCAAGCGAGCGCTTCCGGGTGGATAGACAGCCGATGCAGGCTCTCGCACGTCAGCACCAAGTCAGCACGGAAATGACGAGAGGGCCGGACTCCTGGAATCCGACCCTCTCCGACCTGCGCACTTGCCACGTCACGTGACATGCAGCAGTGGTCTGATCACACGTTGAAGCGGAACTCCACCACGTCGCCGTCCTGCATGACGTACTCCTTGCCCTCGATCCGGGCCTTGCCCTTGGAGCGGGCCTCGGCGATGGAGCCGGTCTCGACCAGGTCCTGGAAGGAGATCACCTCGGCCTTGATGAAGCCCTTCTGGAAGTCGGTGTGGATGACTCCGGCGGCCTCGGGGGCGGTGGCGCCCTTCTTGATGGTCCAGGCGCGGGTTTCCTTGGGGCCGGCCGTGAGGTAGGTCTGCAGGCCGAGGGTGTCGAAGCCGACCCGGGCGAGGGTGGCCAGGCCGGGCTCCTCCTGGCCCATGGCCTGGAGGAGTTCGAGGGCCTCGGCGTCGTCGAGCTCGATCAGCTCGGACTCGATCTTGGCGCTGAGGAAGATCGCCTCGGCCGGGGCGACCAACTCGCGCTGGGCGTTCTTGAAGTCCTCGTCGGCCAGCTCGTCCTCGTCCACGTTGAAGACGTAGAGGAAGGGCTTGGCGGTCAGCAGGTGCAGCTCACGGATCGGGGTGGTGTCGAAGCCGGCCTCGAAGAGGGTCTTGCCGGTCTCCAGGACCGCCTGCGCGGCCTCGGCGGCGGCCAGCACGGAGGCGGTCTCCTTCTTGAGGCGCGCCTCCTTCTGGAGTCGCGGCAGGACCTTCTCGATGGTCTGGAGGTCGGCCAGGATCAGCTCGGTGTGGATGGTCTCGATGTCGTCCTTGGGCGACACCTTGCCGTCCACGTGCACCACGTCCGGGTCGGTGAAGGCGCGCACGACCTGGCAGATCGCGTCCGACTCACGGATGTTGGCGAGGAACTTGTTGCCCAGACCCTCGCCCTCGCTGGCGCCGCGCACGATGCCGGCGATGTCGACGAAGTCCACGGTGGCCGGGAGGATGCGCTGGGAGCCGAAGATCTCGGCGAGCTTGGCCAGCCGCTCGTCCGGGACGCCGACGACACCGACGTTCGGCTCGATGGTGGCGAACGGGTAGTTGGCCGCCAGCACGTCGTTCTTGGTCAGGGCGTTGAACAGGGTCGACTTGCCGACGTTCGGCAGGCCGACGATTCCGATCGTGAGCGACATGAAGCGCAGTCCCGTGGGCTTGGAGGAGTTGGGTCGGCACCGTACGGGCCGACCCCCAAGTCTACGGGCAGCGCCCCCGGAGCCTCACTCCTCGGTCGGCGCGGGCAGCGGCTCCAGGA
The DNA here is from genome assembly GCF_055560495.1 of Kitasatospora sp. NPDC023176. Taxonomy (NCBI): domain Bacteria; kingdom Bacillati; phylum Actinomycetota; class Actinomycetes; order Kitasatosporales; family Streptomycetaceae; genus Kitasatospora; species Kitasatospora sp. NPDC023176. The sequence continues at coordinate 130,056 of NZ_JBVHIP010000013.1, forward strand.
ACTCCAGCCGGTTGCCCAGCTTGTCGGCGGCGTAGAAGCGGCGGTGACCGGGGTGGTTGTCGTCCCAGATCACCTCGTGGCCATGGGCGGTGAGCCGCTCGGCCAGGGCGTCCAGGGAGGTCACCAGGATGCCCGGGTGGCCCTTCTTGGCCGGGCGGAAGTCCGGGGTGACGCCGAGGTGCACCTCGACCCCGCCGCCGCGGAACCAGCAGCCGCCGCGGGCCGCCAGCACCGGCGGCTTCGCCAGTTCCGTCATCCCGAGCACGCCGGACCAGAAGGCGCGGAACTCGTCCTCGGCACCGGCCGGGATGTCGAGCTGGACGTGGTCGAGGCGTTCGAAGGTGAATGCGGCGGTCATCGCGGTCCCCGTACGGTCATCAGATGATCATGGTGAGTCGACTCGGCCGAGCAGGTCAGCCCCTTGAGTGACGATCACAGGAGTACGCCTTCCGGGGACACGGGACAAGACCTGAACGGTCCATTACACAGTGTGGCGATGATCGGACCGTACGTTGGGCGGGTGGAGCAGAGCATCCGTACCCAGCCGCCAGGGCCCAGACGCCGTCCGTCGAGCGGCGCGGCCCCGGCCGCCGTCCCCGGTCCCGGCCGGGCACCCGAGAGCGCCGGAGCCCCCGCGGCTCCCCCCTCCCGGCTGCGCCCGGTGGCCGACCGGCCCGCCCCCCGGCCGTCCCCCAAGCGCCGGCTGCGGGTCTACGGGCGGCGGCGGACCGGCCGGCCGACCCGGCTGACCGCGATCGGTACCGGCGTGGTCGCGGTGCTGGCCACGCTCGCGGTGGCCGGCCTGGACCGGCTGCTCTTCGACGACCTCGGCTGGCTGTTCGGCCTCGGTTACCTGGTGGTCTGCTTCCAGCTGGCCGTCCGGGTCCGCTACGCCGACCTGCTGGCCGCCCCGATCAGCGGGCCGATCGCCTTCGCGCTCGGCCTGCTGCTGCTCGCGCCGGTCACCTCCTCGGGCGTCACCGCCCAGGTGGTGGCGCTGGCGACCGGGCTGGCGCTGCGGGCCGGCTGGCTGTTCTCCGGCACCGGGCTGGCCGCGCTGATCGTGCTGGCCCGCTTCGTCGCCCAGCGCCGGATCCGCCGCTCCCGCTGACGCCCCGGCGGGCGGGCCTCAGCCCGCCGCCCGGGCCGCCGCCATGGCGGCCCCGACGATGCCCGCGTCGTTGCGCAGCTCCGCCGGCACCACCCGCACCCCGCGGTCCTTCAACAGCGGCAGGAACCTGTCGTGCTTGCGGCTCACCCCGCCGCCGATCACGATCAGCTGCGGCGAGAACAGCATCTCCACCAGGTCCAGGTACTCGTCGACCCGCCCGGCCCACTGCTCCCAGCTCAGGTCGTGCCGGTCCTTCGCGGCCGAGGAGGCCCGGCGCTCGGCGTCCTTGCCGCGCAGTTCCAGGTGGCCCAGCTCGGTGTTGGGCACCAGCGTGCCGTCGACGAAGAGCGCGCTGCCGATGCCGGTGCCGAAGGTGAGCACCAGGACCACGCCCGGCTCGCCCCGCCCGGCGCCGTGCGCGGTCTCGGCGAGGCCGGCCGCGTCGGCGTCGTTGAGGACGGTCGCGGGGAGGTCCAGCGCGTCGCGGAACATGCCCGCGGCGTCCAGGCCGATCCAGCCCTTGTCGACGTTGGCCGCGGTCCGGGTGCGGCCGCCGACCACCACGCCGGGGAAGGTCAGCCCGACCGGGCCCTGGTGGTCGAAGTGCCGGACCACCTCGCGGACGGCGGCGACCACGGCCTCCGGCTCGGACGGCTGGGGGGTGAGCACCTTGTGCCGTTCCTGGGCGAGTACGCCCCGGGCGAGGTCGACCGGGGCGCCCTTGATGCCCGAACCGCCGATGTCCACGCCGAATACCGCCGTCATCGCTCCACCCTCCGCCGTCCGGCCGCGGACCGGCTCGTCCACAGCCTGTGCACAAAGTTACGAGAGCCGGGGCGGGGGCGCACCGCAACGGGCGGACGCAACGGGCGGACGCAAAGGACCCGGTGCCCGCACCGGGCACCGGGTCCGACGCGGACGGACTCTAGAGCTTGCCCGCGGCCTCGGCGCGCAGGTCGCGGCGCAGCTCCTTGGGCAGCGAGAAGGTCAGGTGCTCCTCGGCGGTCTTGACCGTCTCGACCGTGTCGTAACCGCGCGCGGCCAGGAACTCCAGCACCCCGTCGACCAGGATCTCCGGCACCGAGGCGCCGCTGGTCAGGCCGACCGTGGTGACGCCCTCCAGCCAGGACTCCTGGATCTCCTCGGCGAAGTCGACCAGGTGGGCCGCCTTGGCGCCGTACTCCAGGCCGACCTCGACCAGGCGGACCGAGTTGGAGGAGTTCTTGGAGCCGACCACGATCAGCAGGTCGGTCTCCGGGGCCAGCTGCTTGACCGCGACCTGGCGGTTCTGGGTCGCGTAGCAGATGTCGTCGCTGGGCGGGCTGACCAGCGCCGGGAAGCGCTTCTTCAGCTCGCCGACGGTGGCCATGGTCTCGTCCACCGACAGCGTGGTCTGGGACAGCCAGACGATCTTGGACTCGTCCCGCACCTCGACGTTGGCGACGTCCTCGGCACCGTCCACCAGGTGGATCCGGTCCGGGGCCTCGCCCATGGTGCCGATGACCTCCTCGTGGCCCTCGTGGCCCACCAGCAGGATGTCGTAGCCCTCGTCGGCGAAGCGCACGGCCTCCTTGTGCACCTTGGTGACCAGCGGGCAGGTCGCGTCGACGGTGGCGAGCTTGCCGGCCCGCGCCTCGTCGTGGACGGCCGGGGCGACGCCGTGGGCGGAGAACACCACGATCGAGCCCTCGGGCACCTCCTCCGTCTCGTCGACGAAGATCGCGCCCTTCTTCTCCAGGGTCTGCACCACGTACTTGTTGTGGACGATCTGCTTACGGACGTAGATGGGCGCCCCGTACTGCTCCAGGGCCTTCTCCACGGCGATCACGGCGCGGTCGACACCCGCGCAGTAGCCCCGGGGGGCGGCGAGCAGGACACGGCGCTGCGCGGTGTTGGACATGGCTCCATCGTACGGGCGGCCGGGAGCCCCGCCGCCCGGGCCGGGGAGCCGCGCCGACAGCAGGCACTTTCCGGTCGAAATCAGTCGGAACTGCTCAAATGTGGTGTCTATGAGCGCTGTGAGCGAGCAGCCGACGCCGAGCGGCCTGCGCCGCACCCTGGGCGTCCGCGATCTGATGGTCTACGGACTGCTGTTCATCGCCCCGATGGCCCCGGTCGGCGTGTTCGGCGTGCTGGACGCCAAGAGCCACGGCGCCGTCGCGACCGTCTACCTGGCGGCGACGGTCGCGATGGGCTTCACCGCCTTCTCGTACGCCCAGATGGTGCGCGCGGTGCCGCAGACCGGCTCGGTGTTCGCCTACGCGCGGGCCGGGCTGGGCGAGGGGCCGGGGTTCATCGCCGGGTGGATGGCGATGCTCGACTACCTGCTGATCCCCGCGGTGGCCTACCTGTTCTCCGGGATCGCGCTGCACTCGCTGGTGCCGGAGGTCTCCCGCTGGTTGTGGACGGCGGTCGCCGTGGTGGTGACCACGGCGCTCAACCTGATCGGGGTGCGTACGGCGGCCACGGTCGGCTTCGCCGTGCTCGCGCTGGAGATCACGGTACTGGTGGTGTTCGTGGTCGCGGCCACGGTGGTGCTGGCGCAGGACGGCGCGCGGCGCGGCTGGGACACCCCGTTCACCGCCGTCGGGGACTTCTCGATGACCGCGGTGCTCTCCGCGGTGTCCGTCGCGGTGCTCTCCTACCTGGGCTTCGACGCGATCGCGACCTTCGTCGAGGAGGCCGTCGGCGCCTCGGCGGCGGTGGCCCGGGCGGTGCTGTGGTGCCTGGCGCTAGCTGGGGTGCTGTTCGTCGCCCAGACCTACCTGGCGGCGGTGCTGGAGCCCACCACCCCCCAGCGGCTGGCCGCCGACCCGGCCGCCCAGGGCTCGGCCTTCTACGACACCGTGGAGGGCGGCGTCGGCCACTGGCTGCACGTACTGGTGGCGGCCGGCAAGGCGATCGGCGCGGCCTTCGCGGCGCTCGCCGGGCAGGCCGCGGCCGGGCGGCTGGTCTTCGCGATGGCCCGGGACGGGCGGCTGCCGCGCCTGCTCGGCTCGGTCGACCCGGCCAGCGCGGTGCCGCGCCGGGCGCTGCTGGCGGCCGCGGTGGTCACCATGGCGGCGGCGGTCTGGGCGGCCGAGCGGGACGACGGGCTGGACCAGCTGACCTCGGTGGTGAACGTCGGCGCGCTGACCGCCTTCGCGCTGCTGCACGCCTCGGTGATCGGCTGGTACACCGTCCGGCACGGATCGCGGGACCGGCTGCGGCACCTGGTCGTCCCACTGCTGGGGATCGCGGTGATCGGCGCGGTGGTCTACGAGGCCTCGACCACCGCGCAGCTGGTCGGGCTGGTCTGGCTGGCGGTCGGCCTGGTGGTGCTCGGCGTGCAGGGCGGTACGGCGGACGGTGTCGGCGGGCGCCGCTAGCCTCGTACGCATGGCCAACTCCAGCTCCCCCGAAGCCCCGCTCCCGGTCGGCAAGGTCTCCGCGCTGATCGGCGGCTGGATCGACCGGCTCGGCGCGGTGTGGGTCGAGGGGCAGATCACCCAGCTCAGCCGCCGCCCCGGCGCGGGCGTGGTGTTCCTGACCCTGCGCGACCCGCAGGCCGACGTGTCGCTCACGGTGACCTGCTTCCGCTCGGTGTTCGACCAGGTCGCGGACGTGGTGCAGGAGGGCGCGCGGGTCGTCGTGCACGCCAAGCCGGAGTGGTACGCGGCGCGCGGGCAGCTGTCGCTGCGGGCCTCGGAGATCCGGCCGGTGGGCCTGGGCGAGCTGCTGGCCCGGCTGGAGCAACTGAAGCGGCGCCTGGCCGGGGAGGGGCTGTTCGCGGAGGGGCGCAAGCAGCGGCTGCCGTTCCTGCCCCAGTGCATCGGGCTGGTCACCGGGCGCGGCTCGGCGGCCGAGCGGGACGTGCTGGAGAACGCCCGGCGGCGCTGGCCGGCCGTGCGCTTCGAGGTGCGCAACGTCCCGGTGCAGGGGGTCAGCGCGGTGGAGCGGGTGAGCGCGGCCGTCCGGGAGCTGGACGAGCACCCCGAGGTGGACGTGATCATCGTGGCCCGCGGCGGCGGCAGCGTGGAGGACCTGCTGCCGTTCTCGGACGAGGGGCTGGTGCGGCTGGTCGCGGCCGCCCGTACGCCGGTGGTCAGCGCGATCGGGCACGAGCCGGACCAGCCGCTGCTGGACTTCGTCGCCGACCTGCGCGCCTCCACCCCGACCGATGCCGCCAAGCGGGTGGTTCCGGACGTCGGCGAGGAGCTGGCCAAGGTCCGCCAGCTGCGCGACCGGGCCCGTCGGCACGTGCGGTCCCGGGTCGAGCGCGAACAGCACGGGCTGGACGGGCTGCGCAGCCGCCCGGCGCTGGCCGCCCCGCACCGGATGCTGGACGGGCGCGGCCAGGAGGTGGAGGGTCTGCTGGAGCGGGCCCGGCGCACCCTGCGGCACCGGCTGGACCACGCCCAGAGCGACCTCGGGCACACCCTGGCCCGGGTGGTCGCGCTCTCCCCGGCGGCCACCCTGGAGCGCGGCTACGCGGTGCTGCAGCGGGCGGACGGCTCGGTGGTGACGGACCCGGCGCAGGTCGTGGCCGGGGAGGGGCTGCACGCCCGGGTGTCGGGCGGCGGCTTCGACGTCACGGTGGCCCCGGAGGAGCGGGGTCAGGAGGAGCGGGGTCAGTAGGAGCGCTGCCGGACCGGTTGGGGCGCGTCGGCGGGGACGGCGGGTCGTACCTCGGTCATGCGACGGCGACCAGCGCCGCGCACCGCCGGGTGCACCCGGGTTTCGGCCCGTGGAAGCCCTTCCTGTCGGCGCCAGCCCCTACGCTGGCACGCATGGCAGAGCAGCAGGAGCAGCAGGACGCGGCGGCACCGACGACCCCGGACGACGCGCTGGGCTACGAGCACGCCCGGGACGCGCTGCTGGACGTGGTCCGGCAGCTGGAGAACGGCGGCACCTCCCTCGAGGAGTCGCTGGCGCTGTGGGAGCGCGGCGAGCAGCTGGCGAAGGTCTGCCAGCGCTGGCTGGACGGCGCGCGGGCCCGGCTGGACGCCGCGCTGGCCGCCGAGGAGGGCGAGGCCCCGGGCGGGGAGTGATCCCGCTCGGGTCACACCGAGGCGGTTGTGAGGCAAGTCACAATCGCTTGGGGAATCGTTGAATCTTCACCTATGTTGGAAGAACTGATCGGCCGCGCCGGTCACACCGACGACCCCCCCTCCCGCATGAGGTGCAGAAGCATGACCACCGACGCCCTGGTACTCGACGCCGCCGCCCAGGACCTGCTGTTCCGCGAGGCCCGCACCGCGAACACCTTCACCGACGAGCCGGTCACCGAGGAGCAGGTCCAGGCCATCTACGACCTGGTCAAGTACGGCCCGACCGCCTTCAACCAGCAGCCGCTGCGCGTCGTCCTGGTCCGCTCCGCCGAGGGCCGCGAGCGTCTCGTCCAGCACCTGTCGGACGGCAACAAGGCCAAGACCGCCGCCGCCCCGCTGGTCGCCATCCTGGCCGCGGACAACGAGTTCCACGAGGAGCTGCCGACCCAGTTCCCGCACTTCCCGCAGGCCAAGGACGTGTTCTTCTCGGAGCGCTCCGCCCGTGAGTCCTCCGCCGCGCTGAACGGCGCCCTGCAGGCCGCCTACTTCATCATCGGCGTGCGCGCCGCCGGCCTGGCCGCCGGCCCGATGACCGGCTTCGACGCCGAGGGCATCAACAAGGAGTTCTTCGGCGACGGCGAGCACTCGGTGCTGGCCGTGGTCAACATCGGCAAGCCGGGCGAGGACGCCTGGTTCCCGCGCTCCCCGCGCCTGGCGTACGACGAGGTCGTCACCACGGTCTGATCGCGCCCCGCGACGGCGAAGGGCCCGCACCGGTTCGTCCGGCGCGGGCCCTTCCGCGTCCGCGGGCCGGGGCGCTACTTGAGCGCCTGGGCCAGCTCGGCCAGCTCCTCGTAGGAGGCGGTGCCGGTGATCAGGGTGGTAGCCGAGCCGGTCTGGACGGCCAGCGCGCGGGCCTTCTCGCCCTGCACCCGGTCCCAGGCGTGCCCGGCGGCGTCCGAGGTGCCGTCCGGCTGGGCGCCCTCGACCTTGTCGGCGAGCAGCTTCTCGCGCGGGACGTCGGCCTGCTCGACCGCCGCGTACTGGCCGGAGGGCGTCACGAAGCCCAGGTGCCAGGCGTTTCCCTTGCCGTTGTTGATGCCAGCCGGCGTGTAACTGACCGAGGTGGCCCGCCACTTGTCGGACAACCCCTCCGGGGAGAGCAGCGGATAGGGCGCGGCGCGCTTCGCCGAGGCCGCCTCCACCTTGTACGAGACCACGTGCACCGGATCGCTGTTCGCGTCGTGCGGGAGGAACAGGTAACCGATCCAGACGACGAAACCGACCGCCAGCATCGACAGGACCATGTCCCGTACGGTCTGCCGACCCCTCATGCCCTTGCTCTGTGCAGCCACCCCCTCATGGTGACTCATCCACATTCCGGCGGGTCCACCCGGGGTGTGCACGTACGGGTGAAGCGGGACGAACCGGTGGTTTCCGCCACAGGGTGGCGACCTGCGCCACAGACAGTCATCTCATGGGCAGATACGATCGCACTACCCTCACCACGGCGTTCGACCAGGCAGTAGTCGGGCGCTCACTGGCCGTCGCGTACAGAGAGGTAACGACGATGACCACGCAGTACCCGCACCACCTTCCCAGCGCCCTGGAGGTCGCGCCCGAGGCTCCGGACCGGAACCTCGCGCTCGAGCTCGTCCGGGTCACCGAGGCCGCCGCTATGGCCGCCGGCCGGTGGGTCGGCCGGGGTGACAAGAACGGGGCCGACGGTGCCGCCGTGAAGGCCATGCGCACCCTCGTCTCGACCGTCTCGATGAACGGCGTAGTCGTCATCGGCGAAGGCGAGAAGGACGAAGCCCCGATGCTCTACAACGGCGAACGGGTCGGCGACGGCACCGGCGCCGAGTGCGATGTCGCGGTCGACCCGGTGGACGGCACCACGCTCACCGCCAAGGGCATGAACAACGCGGTGGCCGTGCTGGCCGTCGCCGACCGCGGCACCATGTTCGACCCCAGCGCCGTGTTTTACATGGACAAGCTGGTGGCCGGACCGGAGGCCGCCGACTTCGTCGACATCACCGCCCCGCCGGCCGTCAACATCCGCCGGGTCGCCAAGGCCAAGGGCAGCGCCGTCGAGGACGTCACGGTGGTCGTGCTCGACCGCCCGCGCCACGACGACCTGGTCCGGCAGATCCGCGAAGCGGGCGCCCGGATCAAGTTCATCTCCGACGGCGACGTGGCCGGCGCCATCATGGCCGCCCGCGAGGGCACCGGCATCGACCTGCTGATGGGCGTCGGCGGCACCCCCGAGGGCATCATCGCGGCCTGCGCGATGAAGTGCATGGGCGGCGTCATCCAGGGCCGACTGTGGCCCAAGGACGAGGCCGAGCGGCAGAAGGCCCTCGACGCCGGGCACGACCTGGACCGGGTGCTCACCACCAACGACCTGGTCAGCGGCGAGAACGTGTTCTTCGTCGCCACCGGCATCACCGACGGCGAGCTGCTGCGCGGCGTCCACTACCGCTCGGAGACCGCCACCACCAGCTCGCTGGTGATGCGCTCCAAGAGCGGCACGATCCGCGAGATCAACTCCGTCCACAAGCTGTCGAAGCTGCGGGCCTACAGCGCGATCGACTTCGACCGGGCCAACTGACCCGGACGCGGACGCTTCGGCGCGCGGCCCCGGCGGAATCCCCCTCCGCCGGGGCCGCGCGGCGTTTCCGGCCGCCGTCACGGCGCCGGCTGCGGCACCGGTGCCGCTCGCGGCCGGGGTACCGGACCGGTCTTCGGCCCGGCGTCAACCGGCTATCCGGCGCCCGGCCGTGGCCACCCGGGCCGCCTCGCGCAGCTCCGCGTCCCGGCGCCGCCGCCGGGCCAGCACCACCCGCCGCTCGGCCGCCGTCAGCCCGCCCCAGACCCCGTACGGCTCCGGCTGGGCCAGCGCGTGCTCACGGCACTCCAGCAGCACCGGGCAGCGGGCGCACACCTGCTTGGCCTGCTCCTCCCGCGACAGCCGGGCCGCCGTAGGCTCCTTCGAGGGCGCGAAGAACAGCCCCACCTCGTCCCGCCGACAGGCCGCACCGGTGTGCCACGGATTGTCCTCGCCCGCGGCCGAGCCCTGGGAGCCGCCCGGGGGTTGCGGCTGCGGGCGGACGTCCGGCCGGCGCTCCAGCACCTGGGCGGCGGCGACTGGCGAGGTGGTGCGGGACTCGATCGGATGCAGCACGGCCGTACTCCTGACGAGGCTCTCGGACACGGGGAACCTCGCTCCCCTGCCGGCTGCGAACCCCCGCTGTCCAACGCCCGGGACGGCCGCTGGGCCGCCTCCGGTGCACAGCCGTACAAGAAGCGATGTGCGGAAGGAACTACCCCGCCCGGCCGCGATTCATGCACACTGCACGCAATCGACTACGGAGTGCTCCGGGCACAACGCCGCGTGCCCGACCGGGAGTTGATTCCCAACCGGGCACGAGACAGGTCAATTCGGGCTATTCCGCACCGAGTTGCTTGCGGACCCACTCCTTGAGCTTCTTGCCCCGGCGCGGCTTGGCGTTGCAACCCCCGAACAGGGCAACGCCCTTGACCCGTACGACCGGAGCGTACGGATCCGCCGCGGTCTGCTCCCGGACGTCGAACCCGCCGAAGATGCCGACCCCGGATCCGAGCAGGCTCACGTTCTCCGGCACCCGGATCTCGACCCCGCCGAAGATCGCCGTCACCGTGATCTCCACCTCGGGGGACTCGAAGACGGCGTCCGAGAGGTCGATCTCCACCCCGCCGAACGCGGTGAAGGCCGTCAGGTGCGAGCCCACCCGCCAGCGGCCCTTGCGGGCGGCGCCGCCGAAGATCGCCACCACCGACGGGGCCTCGTGCCGCGCGGGCGGCAGCGGCCGGGCCGCCGCGGGGGCCGGCGCCGCGGCGTCCAGCGGCGGCTTGTCGAAGGACACCGACCGGTGGGCCGGGAGGTCCCTGGTCAACGGGACCAGGTCACCGAAGGTCTTGGCGGCGTACGCGGCCCCGATCCGCTCGGCGTGCTCGTCCGCGTCCAGCCGGCCCTCGGCGTAGGCGTCCCGCAGCAACTCCGCGATCCGCTCGCGGTCGGCGTCCGAGACCCGCATCTCGGCCTGCGCCACCGGGGCGTTGGCCTCGGGCCTCGGCTGGGGCGTCAGTTCGGGCTTGGCCAGGGGTACGGGCGCCGGCACCGTCGGCTGCCCCGGGTCGTCCTGTGACGGCGAGTTGTCCACGGCCCAAGCCTAGTCGCTCGCACTGCAGCCCGAGTGAGCCCGGTCACGCAAGGCTGACCTGTCCGCAGGCGTCCCGCCGGCGGGTCCTACCCTGGATGGTGCTTCGCCGACGCAGCCGGACCACTGGACCCCTAAGGACCGCCCCGATGGCTCCCACGCCAGACTTCGAGTACAGCGACCTGCTCCCCCTGGGCGCTGACCCGACCCCGTACCGCAAGCTCACCTCCGAGGGTGTCTCCACCTTCGAGGCCGGCGGCCGCACCTTCCTCCAGGTCGAGCCCGAGGCGCTGCGCCTGCTCACCGCCGAGGCGATGCACGACATCTCCCACTACCTGCGCCCCGCGCACCTCGCCCAGCTGCGCCGCATCCTGGACGACCCGGAGGCCAGCCCCAACGACCGCTTCGTCGCGCTCGACCTGCTGAAGAACGTCAACATCTCGGCCGGCGGCATCCTCCCGATGTGCCAGGACACCGGCACCGCGATCGTCATGGGCAAGCGCGGCCAGTCCGTGCTGACCTCCGGCGCGGACGAGTCCGCCATCGCCCGCGGCGTGTTCGACGCGTACACCAAGCTCAACCTGCGCTACTCCCAGATGGCCCCGGTGACCATGTGGGACGAGAAGAACACCGGCAACAACCTGCCGGCCCAGATCGAGCTGTACGCCACCGACGGCGACGCGTACAAGTTCCTCTTCATGGCCAAGGGCGGCGGCTCGGCCAACAAGTCGTACCTGTACCAGGAGACCAAGGCCATCCTGAACGAGGCCAGCATGCTCTCGTTCCTGGAGCAGAAGATCCGCTCCCTCGGCACCGCCGCCTGCCCGCCGTACCACCTGGCGATCGTGATCGGCGGCACCAGCGCCGAGTTCGCGCTCAAGACCGCCAAGTACGCCTCGGCGCACTACCTGGACAGCCTGCCGACCTCCGGCGACGCCAGGACCGGCCACGGCTTCCGCGACCTGGAGCTGGAGGCCAAGGTCACCGAGCTGACCCAGAAGATCGGCATCGGCGCCCAGTTCGGCGGCAAGTACTTCTGCCACGACGTGCGCGTGGTCCGGCTGCCGCGCCACGGCGCCTCGCTGCCGGTCGCGATGGCCGTCTCCTGCTCCGCCGACCGCCAGGCGCTCGGCAAGATCACCGCCGAGGGCGTGTTCCTGGAGCAGCTGGAGACCGACCCGGCGAAGTACCTGCCGGACACCACCGACGAGCACCTCGACGACGACGTGGTGCGCGTCGACCTCGACCAGCCGATGCCCGCGATCCGCGCCGAGCTGTCGAAGTACCCGGTCAAGACCCGGCTCTCGCTCACCGGCACGCTCGTCGTCGCCCGCGACATCGCCCACGCCAAGATCAAGGAGCGCCTGGACGCCGGCGAGGGCATGCCCAAGTACCTCCAGGACCACCCGGTCTACTACGCCGGCCCGGCCAAGACCCCCGAGGGCTACGCCTCCGGTTCCTTCGGCCCCACCACGGCCGGCCGGATGGACTCCTACGTCGACCAGTTCCAGGCGGCCGGCGGCTCCATGGTCATGCTCGCCAAGGGCAACCGCAGCAAGCAGGTCACCGACGCCTGCGCCGCCCACGGCGGCTTCTACCTCGGCTCCATCGGCGGCCCGGCCGCCCGCCTCGCCCAGGACTGCATCAAGAAGGTCGAGGTGCTGGAGTACGCCGAGCTCGGCATGGAGGCCGTCTGGCGCATCGAGGTCGAGGACTTCCCGGCCTTCATCGTCGTCGACGACAAGGGCAACGACTTCTTCCGCGAGACCACCGAGGGCCCGCTGATCACCAACCTGCGGGTGCGCTCCAAGGAGTAGCCGCTCCCGGTCCCGTCCCGCCGCCCCGGTCGCGCCCGCCGCGCCCGGGGCGGCGGCGTTCCGGCGGCAGCGGCGTCCGCGCGGCGCTCAGGCGTCGAAGTCGTACTCCAGGACGTAGGAGGCGGCGTCCAGGATCATCTCGTTGAGCTCGACGACCTGCCCCTCGTCGGCGAAGGCGGTGCGGCAGATCAGGATGACCGGGGTGCCCGCGGAGAGTTCGAGGCGGGCCGCCTCCTCGCCGCCGGGCATCCGGGAGCGGACCTCCTCGCGGAAGTGCACGGGCTTCGCGCCGATCTCGGCCAGCCGGGCGTAGGTGCCGCCGGGGCCGGTGTCCTCGCGGGTGATCGCGGTGCCGGCGACCAGGACGGCCGGCAGGTAGGAGGTGGAGAGCAGCACCGGCTTGCCGTCCAGGACGAAGCGGCGGTGCCGCACGCACATCGGGACGCCCGGCTCCACCCCGAGCACCCGGGCCACGTGCTCGGGCGCGCCCCGCTCGGTGACCGACACCTGGTCGACCACCAGGCTGCGGTTGTCGATGTCCGCGGACCATATCGACCGGCCGGAGCCCCACTGCCCCTGCGCCAGCCGCTGGATGCCGCGCCGGCGCAGCGGCCGGAAGTCCCGGACGAACACCCCCGAACCCCGGCGGGCCTCCGCGATGCCCTCGCTCTGCAGCACGCCGAGTGCCTGGCGGGCGGTCATCCGGGCCACGCCGTACTCGTCCATCAGGTCGTTCTCGCCGGGCAGCCGGTCGCCCGCGCGGTAGTGGCCGGCGTCGATGGCCGCCTTCAGGGAATCGGCGATCCGCTGGTACTTGGGCTGCTTGTCGCCACTGCTGCCGGTCATCGCCGCTCCCTCTCCCTCGGATGAATCGTAGGCGCGCCCGCGGCCGCTGATAAGGAGATACGACCGTTGACATCTCTAGAGATATTAGCTTCTCTAGAGATGCTGGCCAGTCGCCTACCAGAGCGAGGAGCAGCACGGTGAGCACTCGACAGCACGACGCCCGGGCCTACCGGCCACAGGTGGGCGAACTCGTCCTCGACCGCAGGACCGGACGCACCGGCATCTACATGGGCACCATCGGCGGCGAGCACTACCTGCGCCCCGAGCACGGCGGCCGCGAATGGACCGCCGAACCGAACGACGTCTCACTGGCCCCCGAGCCCCGCGATTCGGCCGAATCCGATCAGCCTCGATAATTGCGGCAAAACCACGCAAACCACGGCATTCGAGGCGCCGGTAATCTTCCCGGTGAATCCGGAATTCCGGAACGCTTCGGGGGCGCCGCCCGAGCACGTTACGGATGATCCCGGTCACCATGCGTACGTCGCGGACGGGAATCGGCCACCGATGGACCCGCACACGAATTGGCGCGCACATCACGACAGTGCCCCCGTGCCCGGACGGGGGCACGGGGGCACTCGGCCGGAACGGCTTATGGGTGGCCCAGGATGATGCTCGCGAAGGCCCCCGTGGCAGTGGCCACGTAGCCGGCAGTCACGACAACGGTCGACACGGCGACCACAGCAACCCGACGAAGCTTGCTCATGCAACCCCTCCAACTCCTCAGGCCCGCCCGCTGGCGAACTCGAGTTCGATCCTACGCTCCGTCAGATCCGACACCCCGGAACTGCCGCCAAGTGCCCCCGCACCCGGACGAAGGCGCGGGGCCGTCGGCTGGAACGGCTTACGGGTGACCGAAGATGATGTTCTCCGGCTCGTACGTCTTGCCCGGCTCGCCGGTGGCCGGCGCGTTGGGGTCCTCCGCGCCCTCACCACCGAACAGGTCGTTCTCTATCGCCGTCTTCTGCGCGTCGGAAGGCGCGGCGTACTCGGATGTGTTCGAGGAAGCGGTCACCGCGCCCTCGACAGCCTTGCCCGCCTCCACAGCGGTGGCCGGGGCCTCGGTCTTCGTCCCGTTGCCGGGAGTCGACGGCACCGGGGTCTCGCTCTGGTCATTGGCCATTGGGCGGCCGCCTTTCGGTCATCAAATGCGTTCAGCCCGACCTCCGTGGCGCGGGCGCGGGGACAGTATCGTAGGGTTGATTAAATGTCCGATAAACATCGTGCGACTTGCGGGGCGATCCGACAGAGTCTGGCGTCCGCCTAAGCTGAACCACTACGGCGGACCGCCGAGCGCCCATTTCGCGGAATCGACACCACAGGCCACCGGGGGACTTCATGCAGTTTCGGGAGACGCCGCAGACCCCTGCGCTGCGCTTCCAAGTCCTCGGTCCGGTCCAGGCCTGGCTCGACGGCAAGCCCCTCTCCCTCGGCTCCCCCCAGCAGCAGGCCGTTCTGACCACCCTGCTGCTGCACTCCGGGCGCCCGGTCACCACGCAGGACCTGGTCGACGCGCTCTGGGGCGAACGCCCCCCGACCCAGGCCGTGGCCGCGCTCCGCACGTACGTCTCCCGCCTGCGGTCGGTCATCGAGCCCCGGCGGGAGGTGCGTCGCCCCGCCGAACTGCTGGTCTCGGTCGCCGACGGCTACGCCCTGCGGATCCCGGGCGAGGCCCTCGACCTGTCGGTCTTCGAGCGGCTCTCCGCCGAGGCCGCGACCGCCCGCACCTCGGGCGACAAGCGCGAGGCGCACCGACTGCTGGCGCAGGCGCTGGACCTGTTCAGCGGCCGCCCGCTCACCGGCATCCCCGGTCCGTACGCGGACGCCCAGCGACTGCGGCTGGCCGAGCGCCAGGTCGCCGCCGCCGAGGAACTGTGCGCCGCCGCTCTCGACGTCGGGCTGCACGCCGAGATCGTCGTCGAGCTCAACAACCTGACGGCCGAGCACCCGCTGCGCGAGCGCCTGCGCGAGCTGCTGATGCTGGCGCTGTACCGCTGCGGACGCCAAGCGGAGGCGCTCGGCGTCTACACCGACACCCGCAAGCTCCTGATCGAGGAGCTCGGAGTCGAACCGGGCGTGGGCCTGTCCTCGATACACAACCGCATCCTCGCGGCCGACCCGGCACTCACCCTGCCGGCCGCCCCAGCTCCCGCCACGCACGAGGACGGCCCGGCCACTCCTCCCCCTCCGGCTCAACTCCCGGCTGACGTTTCGGACTTCAGCGGCCGCTCGAACCTGGTGAGCGACTTGTCCGCGGTCCTGATGAACGCCACCGGCCAGGCTGTGGTGGTCACCTCACTGGCGGGCATCGGCGGCGTCGGCAAGACCACCCTCGCCGTGCACGTCGCCCACCGCGTCCGGTCCGAGTTCCCGGACGGGCAGCTGTACGTCGACCTGCGCGGAGCCGGTGCCTCCCCGGCTGATCCGGTGGCCGTCCTGGGTGACTTCCTGCACACGCTCGGGGTCACGGAGAGCCCCGACTCGCTCGAACAGCGCGCCGCGCTCTACCGCTCTCTGCTCGCCAGCCGACGCATGCTGATCCTGCTCGACAACGCGCGCGATGCCGAGCAGATCCGGTCGCTCATCCCCGGGGTCTCCGGCTGCGCCGTGCTCGCCACCAGCCGCTCCCGGCTCGCCGGCATCCCGGGCGCCCAGTTGTTCGACGTCGAGGAGCTGACCCCGGACGAAGCCCTCGCGCTGTTCGCCGCCATCGTCGGCGAGCACCGGGTCACCGCCGAGCCCGAGGCGGCCATGAAGGTGGTCACCGCCTGCGGGTTCCTGCCGCTGGCCGTCCGCATCGCCGCCGCCCGACTGGCCAGCCGCCCGCGCTGGAGCGTCTCCGATCTCGCCAGTCGGTTAGCGGACCAGCGCCGACGGCTGGACGAGCTTCAACTGGGCAACCTCGCCGTGGAAACCACCATCGGGCTCGGCTACGGGCAGCTGTCCGTCCCCGAGGCCCGTGCCTTTCGGCTGCTCGCCCTGATCGACTCCCCCGACGTCCCGCTGGCAGCTGCCGCGGCGCTGCTCGGCGTGGACGAGAACACCGCCGAGGACCTCGCCGAGTCGCTGGTCGAAGCGAACATGCTGGAGTGCTTCACCCCCGGCCGATACCGCTACCACGACCTCCTCCGGCTCTACGCCCAGCGGAAGAACGAGCGGATCGGGGACACCGAGGAGCAGGAACGAGCGGTCCTGCGGCTGCTCGACCTGTTGATCCCGACCGTCCGCAACGCGTCCCGGACCATCGAACCGGACGACGCGGAGCCGGAGCTGCTGACCACGCCCTCCTCCCCGGGGATCGGCATGCCGACCAGCGCCTCCGCTCAGAACTGGCTCCGAACCGAGGGCGCCCTGTTGCTGAGCGCCATCGCCGCGGCGGCGAACGGGCCCCATGCCTCGCAGCACGCGGCGATCGACCTGCTGATCCTGCTCAACGGTCTCGGCCCGGTCCCGGCGCACGGCCCCCGGGTGCGCCCGATCCTGGAGACCGTCGGGCGCGAGGCCGAGCGTCGCGGCGACTCCGCCGTGCTCGCCCGCGTGCACTTCGCCCTCGGCGCCCTGCACTACGTCACCAGCGACTTTCCGGGCGCTGAGCAGTCACTCCGCCGCAGCCTCGACCACCAGGCGCCGAACGAGCCGACCGTCCTGCTGTTGGCCACGGCCAACACACTGGGCGTGATCCTCAGCATGGGCAACCGCCCGGGCGAGGCCCTGCCGGTCCTGGAACAGGTCCGCGCGACCAGCCGGGCGGTCGGCACGGCCATGGGCGAAGCACGGATCGTCAGCAACATCGCCCGGGTCCAGCACCGGCTCGGCATGATCGAGACAGCGATCGAGTCCGCCAACGACGGCGTCGCCGCCGCCCGGGCGTCCAAGAACGGGCCCCTGCTCGCCCAGACCCTCTACCAGCTCGGCGTGGTGCTCTCCGGCGGCGAGGCCGTCCCGCACCTGAGGGAGGCCCACCAGCTGTACCACGCCCAGCAGAACTCCCTGTGGGAGGGCTACACCCTGGCCCGCCTGGCCTCCGCCCTGCTCGCCGCCGACGAGCACGCCGAGGCGGCCGAGGCCGCCGGTCAGTCACTCGCGATCGGGCAGGACATGGACTCCGCCTACTGCCAGGGCCTGGCCAACGCCGCGCTCGGCGAGGCGTTGCTCGCCCTCGCCCAGCCGGCCCGTGGGCTCGCCTGCCTCCAGGAGGCGTACGCGATCTTCACGCGGCTCGGTGTGCCGGAGGCCTCCCCCGTGGCGGACCTCATCTCCCGACAGCACACCGAGCCCTTCTCTTCTCCCCCCGCGCCGTGAGGCCTCCGCTCCCCCTCGGAGCACCTCCCCCGATCCGCGCGTCGGCGCTCCCGCAGCCCCCCGGCTGCGGGAGCGCCCTCAACGCTTCCCCGGCGCTGGATCCCACTGTGCACCCCACCGATTGACGTTCGATAAACGTCCGATTGTCAGCCTGCGGATCGGCGAAACCGCAGGTCAGCGCCGCAACCCCGGCGCGCTGTGCGGCGTGCGGGCCCGGCCGCACCACCCGGCCCGCACCCCCGTGCTTCCGCGGACCCGGTCCACATCGGCCCAAGCATGACGAGTTGGCCGGAAAGGGACCCCATGGCGCAGTGATCGCGCATATTCTCAGATGCCAGTACGCACACGAGTGTCTGCCGGCAACGTGTCGGGGTGCAGGCCGTCTGTGTGATGCGGGGAGCGTGACGTACCGCCACCGGCAGCGGCCCAGGAGGCTGCGGAGGAGCCGACCGGAGGCCACGGGTGGAAGGGTGCCTCTCAACGTGACGACCGGACAGATATCCGACGCGTTCCCCGTCGGCGAGGACGCCGGCGACGACGGGCCCGACGTGCGACGACGCCGGGCGGCCCGGGCCCTCCAGGCGGTCGCGTTCGACACCATCGGCGCCGGGTACGGCGAGGCCTTCCCGGCCAAGGACGGCCAGCTGGAGTGCGGCCGGCAACTGCTCGCCGAACTCGAGCCGGGGGCCCGGGTGCTGGACGTGGGCTGCGGCACCGGTGAGCCGACCGTCCGCCAGCTGACCGCCGGCGGGCTGCGGGTGACCGGCATAGACCTCTCGGACGGGATGCTCACGCTGGCCCGGCAGACCCGGACCGCGGGCCCGTACCCGGCCGAGTTCCACCGGATCGACCTCTACGATCTGGCCACCGAGCGCGCCGACCGGGTCTGGGGCGCGCCCGGACTGGGGCCCGCGGGCCGCGGCGCCTTCGCCGCCGTCACCGCGTTCTTCTCACTGATCCTGCTGCCGCAGGACGAGATCCCGACCGTGCTCGGCCGGCTGCGCCAACTCCTGCGCCCCGGCGGACTGCTACTGCTCGGCATGGTCGAGGCGGACCTGGATCACGTTCCGCTTCCGTTCCTTGGCAGAGAGCTGCGGATCAGTGGGTATCTGAGGGAGGATCTGGAGCGGGTTCTGGTCGCGGCCGGTTTCGTCGTCGAGGAGTGCTCGGGGCATCCGTACGCGCCGGCCAGTACCACGCTGCCGCCGGAGGAACAGCTGTTCCTGTGCTGTCGACGCGTCGGCTGACCGACCAGCGGGCTGGAACGGCCCACCGCCCACACCTCCAGACCACACCGAATCCAGGACAGGCAGCCGTGCGCGACCAGCTCAAGACCGAGGCGGAGCAGCCGCCCGCCGTCCCGGGTCAGCGCCGCCATCTCCCGGCCAGGCCGCCGACGGCACGACCGGACCGCGCCGGCGCGGCGGAACGGGCGGACCGGGTGGCGGACCGCCTCGCCTACCTCGACGCGGCGACCCGGCGGATCAACAGCGCCCTCGACCTGGCCGCGACCCTGCGCAACATCGGCCGGGTGCTGGTCCCGACCCTCGCCGACGCCGCCGTCGTCCACCTGCGCGATCCGCTGCCCAACGTCGAGCGCGAACCCGGCTTCCCGGAGGAGCTGCGGATACACCACAGCACCGGCACCCGGATCGGCCGCCGCGGCCGCAAGAGCGGCGCCGACGACCGGCACCGCTCACGCTTCGGCTCCCGCTCGACCGCCGACACCGGCCCGGCCACCCCGGTCACCCGCGGCGGCGCGCTGGCGCACATCCTGCTGAGCCGCCGCCCCGCCGAGTCGGCCGTCCTCGGCACGCCGGCCGCCGAGCGCACCGAGGCGCTGCTGCGCGAGCTGTACGGCACCCGAGGGCTGGCCCGGCTGGCCGCCGGCACCTCGGTGGTCGCCCTGCCGCTGCGCGGCCGCAAGGCCGTCCTCGGTCTGCTGGTGCTGATCCGCCGGCCTCCTGAACGCACCGGCCGCCCGGCCTTCGACGCGGCGGACACCGCGACCGCCGCCCACCTGGCGACCCAGGCCGGGCTGGCCGTGGACACCGCGCTGCGGTACGCCCGCGAGTGGGAGATAGCCAACGAACTCCAGCGCAGCATGCTGCCGTTGCGGCTGCCGCAGTCGCACGGCGTCCGGCTCGCCCAGCGCTACCTGCCCGGTGAGCGCGGCGCGCAGGTCGGCGGCGACTGGTACGACGCCGTGCCGCTGCCCGGCAACCGGGTCGCCCTGATCGTCGGCGACGTGATGGGCCACTCGCTCACCTCGGCCGCCATCATGGGCCAACTCCGCACCAGCGCACAGACCTTGGCCGCACTCGACCTGCCGCCGCACGAGGTGCTCTACCACCTGGACGAACAGGCCCAGCGGCTCGGCCGCGAACAGCACCTGGCCACCTGCGTGTACGCGGTGTACGACCCGATCGCCAACCGGGTGGTGCTGGCCAACGCCGGGCACGTCCCGCCGGTGCTGGTCCGCCCGGACGGCACGGCCGAGTTGGTGGAGCTGGACTCCGGGGCGCCGATCGGGGTCGGCGGGGTGGACTTCAACTCGGTCGAGCTGCCCGCGCCGCCCGGGTCGGCGCTGCTGCTGTTCACCGACGGTCTGGTGGAGACCCGCACCCGGCCGCTCAGCGACGGCCTGGAGGTGCTCCGCGCGCGGATCGCGGCGGCCCGCTGGCAGTCCCCCGAGCAGCTGTGCCAGGAGGCGCTGCGGATCCTGCCGCCGGGGGACCGCGGCGACGACATCGCCCTGCTGGGCGCCTGCTTCGACGGCATCCCGGCCGGGGACGTCGCCCACTGGTACCTGCAGCCGCGCAACGAGACGCCCGGCCGGGCCCGTCGGCTGGCCGCGCACACGCTGCGCCGCTGGGGGCTGGACGAACTGAGCGAGGCGACCGAGCTGATGGTCAGCGAGCTGGTGACCAACGCCGTCCAGCACGCGACCCGGCCGGTCACCCTGAGCCTGGTGCGCACCACCCGGCTGCGCTGCGAGGTCGGCGACGACAGCCCGCTGCTGCCGCGCCCGCGCCGTACCGGTCCGGAGGACGAACGCGGGCGCGGGCTGCAGATAGTGGCCCGGTGCGCGGACCGCTGGGGCGCGACCCGGCTGGGCACCGGCAAGGTGGTCTGGTTCGAACAGCGGCTGCCGCAGTAGCGGGGTGCCCGGTGGGGCGACCCCACCGGGCACCCCGGACGTCACACCTTCACGGGCTCCTTCGCCTGCTCGCCCTCCAGCCGGGCGATCAGCTGCTCGCCCTCCATGTCGACCTTCGGCACGACCTTCTCCAGCCGCTTCGGGAACCACCAGGCCGCCCTGCCGAACAGCGCCATCGCGGCCGGCACCAGCGCCATCCGCACCACGAAGGCGTCCACCAGCACGCCCACCGCGAGGGCGAAGCCGATCGGCTGGACGATCGGGTCGTGCCCGAGGACGAAGGCGCCGAACACCGAGATCATGATCAGCGCGGCCGCCGTCACCACCCGGGCGCCGCCCTTGACCCCGCCGACGACCGCCTCGCGCGGCGCCTTGCCGTGGACGTACTGCTCCTTCATCCCGGAGACCAGGAACAGTTCGTAGTCCATCGCCAGCCCGAACAGCACGCCGATCAGCAGGATCGGCACGAAGCTGACCACCGGGCCGACCTTCGGCACGTCGATCAGGCCGTCCAGCCAGCCCCACTGGTAGACCGCGACCACCGCGCCGAGCGAGGCCAGGATGCTGAGCAGGAAGCCCAGCACCGCCTTGAGCGGCACCAGCACCGAGCGGAAGGCCAGCGCGAGCAGCACCAGGGCGATGCCGACGATCACCGCGACGAACGGCGGCAGCGCCTGGCCGAGCTTGGCGGAGACGTCGATGTTGGCGGCGGTGGTGCCGGTGACGGCGATGCTCGCGCCGGTCGCCGCCCTGAGCCCGTCGCGCTGGTCGCGGATCTCGCCGACCAGTGCCGCGGTGGCCTTGTCGTCCGGGCCGGTCTTCGGGATGACCGGCACCAGGGCGGTGCCACCGGCCCGGTCGATCTTCGGCGGCAGCAGGGTCTGCACGCCCTTCAGGCCCTGCAGCCGGCCGGCCACCTCGTGCACCGCCTGCTCCGGCTTCGGCGTGCCGTGGGCGTCCACGACCACCACCAGCGGCGCGTTGAAGCCGGGGCCGAAGCCGTCGCTGACCAGGTCGTACGCCGTGCGGGCGTCCGTCCCGACGGCCTGTGAACCGCCGCCCGGCAGGCCGAGGTTCAGGCTCGCGGCGGGCACCGCCATGGTGCCCAGCCCGGCCAGGCCGACCAGCAGGACGGGCAACGGGCGGCGGACCACGAAGCGGGCCCAGCGCTCACCCAGGGTGATCTTGCCGTGGGTGGTCAGCGCCCGCTTCCAGATCGGCAGCCGGTCGATCGCGCGGCCGGTGAAGCCGAGCACCGCGGGCAGCAGCGTGATCGCGACCAGGACGGCCACCACGACGGCGCCGGAGGCGGCCAGGCCCATCACGGTGAGGAACGGGACGCCGGCGACGGCCAGTCCGGCGAGCGCCACGACCACGGTCAGACCGGCGAAGACGACGGCGCTGCCGGCCGTGGCGGTGGCCCGGGCGGCGGACTCCTCCGGCTCCAGGCCCTCGTCCAGGTGGCGGCGGTAGCGGAACAGGATGAACAGCGCGTAGTCGATGCCGACCGCGAGGCCGACCATCAGCGCCAGCACCGGGGCGGTGGTGATGATCTCGAAGGAGCCGGTCAGCGCCAGCAGTGCGGCCATCGCGACGGCGACGCCGACCAGCGCGGTCAGCAGCGGCAGCCCGGCCGCGACCAGGGTGCCGAGGGTGATCACCAGGACCACCCCGGCCACCACCAGGCCGATCGCCTCGGAGCCGCCCTCGATCTGGGCGAACTTGTTGTACGCGTCGCCGCCGAAGGCCACCTCCAGGCCGGCCGCGCGGGCCGGCTCGGCGGCGGCCCTGACCGCGTCGCGCTGCCGGTCGGTGACGTCGGCGAGCTTGTGGTCGAAGGAGACCAGCGCGATCGCGACCTTGCCGTCCGGGGAGACGGCGCCGGTGGCGTACGGGTCGGGCACCGCGGCCACGCCGGGGACGTGGGCGATCCGGGCGACGGCCTCGCCGACCGCCTTGCCCGCCTCGGGCGAGGTGAGGCCGCCGGGCGCCCCGGCGGCGAAGACCACCTGGGCGGAGCCGTGGCCCTGCTCGGGGAAGGTGCCCTTGATCCGGTCCAGGGTGGCCTGCGCCTCGGTGCCCGGGACCTTGAACTCGTCGCTGGTCTTGCCCGCGAAGGCGCCCGCGGCCCCGCCGATGGCGATCAGCAGCGCGATCCAGACGGCCAGCACGGCGCGCCTTCTCCGGAAGCAGTGGCGGCCCAGTCGGTACAGGTACGTGGCCAAGGTCTGACCCCTCGTGGTGCGGTCGGCGGACAGGCGGGTGCCTGAGCGAACCCGTCCCACGGTAGACCCAACTTTGTCAGGTGACAAAGTTGACCGATCCAATCGGTCGACACAGTTGCCCGACCATGGCGCTACCCTGGCTGAATGGCTCATGTCCCCGCCTCCGAACGCCGACCCCAGCTGGTCCGGGCCGCGATCGACCTGATGACCCGGGAGGGAATCTCGGCCGGCAGCACCCGCGCGATCGCGGCCGAGCTGGGCGTTGCCCAGGCGACGGTGCACTACACCTTCGGCACCAAGAAGGACCTCTACCGGGCCGTCGTCGAGGAGGTGACCGCCCAGTTCATCGACCAGGTGCGCGCCGCCTCCCCCGGCGACGGCCCGTTCGGCGAACAGGTCCGCACCCTCGTGCACGCACTCTGGGACGCCGCCACCGGCGAGGACGGGCGCTGCGTCCTGCTCAGCGAGTTCCAGACGCTGGCGATGCGCGACCCGGACGTCCGGGAGATCATGCTCGGGCTGCAGCGCGCCATGGAGGGCACCGCCACCGAGATGCTCGCCACCCTCACCGCCGCCCACGGGCTGACCCTCGCCCTGCCCGCCGACCGGATCGCCGCCCACTTCCTCGCCGGCTTCGACGGGCTGACGGCCCGCCACCTGATCCGGCGCCACCCGGGCGAACGTCCCGACCCGGAGACCCTGGCGGCGCTGGACCTGCTGGTGGCGACCACGGTCGGGCTCTGCCTCGGCGCGCCGGCAGCGGGCTAGACGAAGGCCCTATTCGGCGATCCGGACCGGCAGTTCGGCCAGCACCTCGCGCAGCGCCGCACCGAAGCGCTCGTACTCGGCGCTGCGGGCCGAACCCGGCCGGGTGGCCAGCCCGATCCGGCGGCCCGGCGCCGGATCGGCGAAGCGGACGGCGGCCAGCCGGTCGGTGCGCCCGGCCTCGACGTCCAGCGCGGTGGCGGGCAGCAGGGTCACCCCGAGGCCCCCGGCGACGAGCTGGACCAGGGTGGACAGGCCCGCCGCGCGGGTGGTGGAGCCGGCCGGGTCGGCGCCGACCTCCCGGCAGATGTCGAGGGCCTGGTCGCGCAGGCAGTGGCCCTCCTCCAGCAGCAGCACGTCCAGGTCGAGCAGCACGTCGCGCGGGACGTCGGTCCGCCCCGCGAGCGGGTGCTCGGGCGGGGTGACCAGGACGAAGTCCTCGTCGAACAGCGGGATGTCCCGGGTCGGCGAGGAGCCGCCGGCCGGGAGCGCGAGCAGCAGGACGTCCAGCCGCCCGGCGGCCAGGCCCTCCAGCAGCGAGGGGGTGCGCTCCTCGTGGACGTGCGGCTCCAGCTCCGGGAAGCGGTCGCGGACCAGCCGCAGCACGATGGGCAGCAGGTACGGCGCGACGGTCGGGATCACCCCGAGGTGCAGCGGTCCGGTGAACGGACGGCGGGCGGCCTCGACCTCCTCGGTGAGGGCCTGCAGCGAGGCGAGCACTCGGCGCGCGTGCGCGTGCACGCGCTCCCCCAGGGGAGTGACGATCACCTTGCGCGTCGTACGCTCGACCAGTTGGGCACCCAGCGACTCCTCCAGCGCCGCGACCGCCCCGGACAGCGCCGGCTGGCTGGTCCCGGTCGCGGCGGCGGCCTCCCGGAAGTGCCGGTGCTCGGCCACCGCGACGAAGGCCCTGAGCTGGGCGACCGTCGGGGTGCGCGGACTGCGCACTGTGGTGCTCCCCACAGTCGGCTCGGGTTTGGCGGCGGCGCCCCTGCGGGCGCCGGGCCGCGACGTGGGCGATTCGGTATTGATAGCAATCTCCGATCAGACACATCCAGTGTAGCTATTTCCCTGATCAGTCCACGATGTGGAATGGTGGGTTCGTGTCCGGAATCCGGACAAAACTCCCCGCAGTCTCATGTTCTGGAGAAGCGCACGTGCTCACGATCGGTGACAAGTTCCCCGAGTTCGACCTCAAGGCCTGCGTCGACCTGGAGGCCGCGAGCGCCTTCGCCGACATCGACCACAAGACCTACGAGGGCAAGTGGAAGATCGTCTTCTTCTGGCCGATGGACTTCACCTTCGTCTGCCCGACCGAGATCGCCGCGTTCGGCAAGCTGAACGACGAGTTCGCCGACCGTGACGCCCAGATCCTCGGCGTCTCCGGCGACTCCGAGTTCGTGCACCACGCCTGGCGCAAGGACCACAAGGACCTGCGCGACCTGCCCTTCCCGATGCTGGCCGACATCAAGCACGACCTGATGCGCGCCTGCGGCGTCGAGGGCGAGGACGGCACCGCCCAGCGCGCCGTGTTCATCGTCGACCCGAACAACGAGATCCAGTTCGTCATGGTCACCGCCGGCTCCGTCGGCCGTAACCCCAAGGAGGTCCTGCGGGTGCTGGACGCCCTGCAGACCGACGAGCTGTGCCCGTGCAACTGGACCAAGGGCGAGGACACCCTCGACGCCCAGGCCCTGCTGGCGGGCTGACCCATGGCCCTCGACGACCTGAAGGCCGCCCTCCCGGACTACGCCAAGGACCTCAAGCTCAACCTGGGCTCGGTCATCGGCAACGCCGACCTCCCCGCCCAGCAGCTCTGGGGCACCGTGCTGTCCTGCGCGATGGCCACCCGCAGCCCCGGCCTGCTCCGCGAGCTGGAGCCCGAGGCCAAGGCCAACCTCTCCCCGGAGGCGTACACCGCCGCCAAGGGCGCGGCCGCGATCATGGGGATGAACAACGTCTACTACCGGACGCTGCACCTGCTCTCCGACAAGGAGTACAGCACGATGCGGGCCGGTCTGCGGATGAACATCATCGGCACCCCGGGCGTCGAGAAGATCGACTTCGAGCTCTGGTGCTTCGCCGTCTCGGCCATCAACGGCTGCGGCCAGTGCCTCGACTCGCACGAGGCCGTCCTGCGCAAGGCCGGCGTCGAGCGCGAGGTCATCCAGGCCTCGATGAAGATCGCCGCCGTCCTGCAGGCCGTGGCCGGCGTCCTCGACTCCGAGGCCGCCCTCGCCGCCGTCAACGCCTGACGCACCCCGTACCCCTGACGGGCCCCTCCGCTTGCCGGAGGGGCCCGTCGGCGTTTCCGGGCCCCGGGAGGGTACTCAACTCCGCTACAGTGCAAGGCGATCCGTGCACGACATTCGGTCCGAGGGGGAACCGCGGTGTCCGACCACCCGGAAAACGGCGGGGGCTTCCACGTCGACCCGGACGAACTCCGGCAGGCCGGGAGCACCGCCGTCGAAACGGCCGGCCGGATCCCCGGTGAACTCAAAGCACTGCTCGACGCTTCGAACCAGTCCGCGGCCGGACTGCCCGGGCTCCAGTGCGGCACCGCGCTCGGCACCTGCACCACCGTCTGGAACACCCTGCTGACGGACCTGCACACCACGATGGGACGGCAGGGCCAGGGCCTCATCGACGCGGGCCTCGGCTACGGGAGCACCGACCAGCGGATCAGCACGGCGTTCGGCCCGGACACCCGTACCGCCCCAGCCGGCCCGACCGCACAGCAGAAGCAGAACTTCGTCCTGCACTTCGGTTAGGGGGGCGACCGCATGGACCTCGCCACACTGCGCGACAGCGACCTCAGCCACCTGTACGCCGCCGCCGACGCCTACGACAAGCTGCACGGCTGCTTCGGACAGCACCTGGACACGTGGCGCGACGGCGTCGACGGCCGCATCGCGGCCGCCGGTTGGTCCGGGCCCTCCGCCGACGCGGCCCGCCCGGCACTGCGCCGCAGCACCAGCGAGCTGAAGGCCGCCCACAGCGAGATCGGACAGATCGGCCGGAGCATCCGCGCCGGAGCCGACGCGCTGGCCCTCGCCCAATCCGCGCTGCGCACGGCACTGACCGACGTGCAGACGGCCGGTATGTCCGTCGACGCCCGCGGCGCCGTCTCCTGGCCGCCCGGCAGCTACGCCGACCAGCACGACCCCGAGTACCGGAAGAGCTGCGAGCGCACCGCCACAGCACTCGCCACCCGTATCTCAACCGCGCTCACCGAGGCCGGCACCCTCGACCAGGCGATCGCCGCCCGACTCCGGCACTACATCAAGCGCGCCCAGGACGGCACCGGCCTCGACCCGGCCTCCGCCGTCAGCGACCGGCTCGACCTGGCCCTCGCTCCGGACGAGCTGCTGCTCGGCGGCGTCCCCAAGGACGACGCGTCGCCCACCGAGGTCAACGCCTGGTGGAGCGCACTGCCCGCCGACAAGCAGCAGTGGCTCATCAAGGAGCATCCGGACCTGGTCGGCAACCGCGACGGCATCCCCGCCGTCGCCAGGAACCAGGCCAACCGGATCCTCCTGCCGAAACTCATCGCCGCGTACGAGAAGGGCGGCCCGTCGTCCGACCCGCACGGCGCTCTGAAGCTGGACGGGTACCGCAGGATCGCCGAGCGGCTGCGCCGGACCGACGGGACGGAACCGCCGGTCTTCCTGCTCGGCATCGGCGGGGAAGGACAGGGCCGCGGCATCCTCTCCTTCGGGAACCCCGACACCGCCCAGGACGTCACCTCGCTGGTCGGCGGCCTGGGCACCACGCTGCGGCGCATCGGCGGCGGTGACGCGGACCGGGCACTGGCCGTGTACCACGCGGCCCAGCGGGCCGACTCGACACGCAGCACGGCATCCATCGCCTGGCTGGGGTACGACGCGCCACTCGGCTTCGCGGAAGCCGGCGACATGAGTCGCGCCCAGGGCGGCGTCGACGCCTACCGCGCGTTCCTCCAAGGACAACGCGTCACGCACCAGGGAGCACCGGCCCATGTCACGGCCGAGGGCCACAGCTTCGGTTCCCTCCTGGTCGGCCTCGCCGCGAGGAAACCGGCCGGCATCGCCGCCGACGACGTCGTCCTCGTCGGCAGCCCCGGCGCCGATGCCTTCCACGCCTCGGAGTTCTCGGTAGGGGCCGATCACACCTACGTCGGCGCCGCCTCCTGGGACCACATCTCCCACCTCGGCTGGTACACCAGGGACCCGGCTGGCGCGGACTTCGGCGCCCGGCGCTTCGCCGTGGACGGTGGGTCTCCCGACTTCACCGCGCACTCGTCCTACTGGGACGACGGCCCCGGCGACGACCACACCTCGGTCGACAACATCGGAAGGATCGTCAGTGGCCACGGCGGCCAGATCACCGAGGCGGCTGGGCGCGATGACTGACCTCGGCCCGCCGTGCCGGCCGTCGGCCGCCCTCCTGGCGGCGCCGGCGCGGCGGCGGGGATCGCGGGCCGCCCGGTGAGCGGCCGGGGGCAGCCGCGCTCCGGCGGGTGCGGGTGGATGGTGCTGGCCACCGTCTGGTGGACGGTGATCTGCTTCGTCTCGGTGTTCTGGACGATCTTCGCGACCGAACACCCGCCCTGGCACGGGTACTACGCCCTGCTGTGGGTGGTGGGGCTGCCCTGGGGCGGGCCGGTGCTGGGAGCCGCACTGACCCGCGGGGTGCTGCGGCGGACGTCGCTTCGCGGGTCGCACTGGGCGGAGCAGGAGGCCCTGATCGCGACCGGCGCGCTGGTGGGGCTGGCGATCGCGGCAGCCCTCACCTCCGTGCTTTCCGCGCTCCCCTAGTCCGCGGCCGCCGCCGGCTGAGCCGCCCCCGGTTGAGTCCCTGCCGGTTGAGCCCCTGCCGGTTGGGCGGCCGCCGTGCGTTCGGCGGCCTCGCGGGCGGCTTCGAGGGCGGTGAAGACGGCCTGGCCGGCCTCGTTGCGGCGGCGCAGGTGGGCGACCACGGTGTTGGTGACGGCGATCAACGGGACGGCGACCACCGCGCCGCCGATGCCGCCGATGATGCCGCCGGCCGCGACGCCGAGGACCACGCCGAGGGGGTGGACCCGGACGGCCCGGCCGAGGATGAGCGGCTGGAGGATGTGGCTCTCCACCTGCATCACCGCGATCAGCACGACCAGCACCATCAGCGCCGTCCACGGCCCCTGGGTGACCAGGGCGATCAGGACGGCGACGGTCCCGGTGACCAGGGCTCCGACCAGCGGGACGAACGCGCCGAGGAAGATGATCACGGCCAGTGGCATGGCCAGCGGCACGCCGAGCAGGTCGATGCCGATGCCGATGCAGACGGCGTCGATGAAGGCCACGCAGACGGTGCCGCGCACGTACGCGGTGAGCGTCGTCCAGGCCTTCGGGCCGGCTCCGGCCATCGCGAAACGGGACTGCCGGGGCAGGCCGCGCAGCGCCCAGTTCCAGATGTTGGCGCCGTCGTAGAGGAAGAAGAAGGTGGTGAAGAAGGTCATCAGCAGCGCGGTCAGGATCTCGACGGCGATCTGCGCGCCGGTGATCGAGGCCGAGGTGAGCTGGTCGGTGTTGGTGGTGATGGCCTTGGTGATCTGGTTGGCGAAGTCGGTGATCTGCTGCTGGGTCAGGTGCAGCGGTCCGGTGATCATCCAGTCCCGCAGCTGGTTGACGCCGGTCTTCACCTGGTTGGTGACGTCGGGCAGGTTGGTGGAGACCTGCCACACCACGAACCAGCCGACCAGCCCGATCCCGGCGAGGCCGCTCAGGAAGACCCCGCCCGCGGCGAGCGAGCGCGGCACCCCGCGCCGGCGCAGCCAGGAGACCGAGGGTTCCAGCAGCGCGGTGATCAGCAGTGAGGCGAGCACCGAGAAGGCGACCAGCCGCAGCATGTCGACGACGTAGAAGACGACGTAGAGCGCGGCGCCGAGCAGCAGCAGCCGCCAGGTCGACTCGGCGGCGACCCGCAGACCCCAGGGCACCGCCTCGGCGGGGGTGGCGGGCCGGCCGGGGTGGTACTCCCGGCCGAGTCCGGCGTGCGCGGCGGGCGCGGGCGGCGCGACGGGCACGGCCGCCACGGGCCCCGACCCCGGCTCCGGCTCCGCAGCCGGGGCAGCGGCCCCCGCGGCGTTCACCGCCTCAACCGCCGGCACCGACACCGGCACCGGGGCCGGGTCGGCGCGCGGCACCGGGACCGGGCCGGGTGCCTCGCCGAGGGCGGGTGCGGCGAGTTCCTGCGGGTCGGCCGCCATCGCGGCGCGTCGGCGCCGTTCGATCACGGCGGCCGCGCTCGCCACCACGGCCATGCCCTTGGCCACGGCCTTGAAGGCCTTTCCGCCCCGCGCCATCCTCGTTACCACCGCTTCCCCGCCGGACCCGCCGAGTGCGGCGGTACGCCGTGGGTCCTGCCACGGCCGTCGGGGATGACGCTACCCGGCGGGGGCGGGGCGGGTGCGATCGCCAGGAGGTTCGACGCGATCCGCTCATTCCACAAACTTGGACAAACCGCCGGATTCCAGTTGGTTTCGTCCACAGGCTGAGGGGGAGGAGTCCGAACGGGACCGAACGGTCACCCAGAAGGACCAACCGCCGGCGGACCGGCCGGTGCGGGGAGCTACCAGGACCCCTCCCCGCGCCCCGCGTCCGCACCCAGGACCGCACCGCCCGCGGGCGCACTGGTCAGCGCAGCCCGGGCGGGGCGGCCCGCCCTTTCCGGCGGCCGCCGGAGAACGCAGCCGCCAGAGAACGCAGCCGCCGGAGAACGCAGCCGCCGGAGAACGCAGCCGCTGGAGAACGCCGCGGCCCCCGGTCTCTCGTCGAACGGGACGAGCGGCCGGGGGCCGTGCGGAGTGCGCCGCCCCGCGGGGCGGCGGGCCCTCCTAGTACCAGCTGTGGGCCTGCCAGAACGACCAGGCGCCGCAGGGGCTGCCGTAGCGGCTGTTCATGTAGCCGACGCCCCACTTGATCTGGGTGGCCGGGTTGGTGCGCCAGTCGGCACCGGCCGAGGCCATCTTGGAGCCGGGCAGTGCCTGGACCAGACCGTAGGCGCCGGAGCCGCTGTTGGTCGCGGTGTAGTCCCAGCCGCTCTCGCGCTTCACGATCTGGCTGAAGCACTGGAACTGGGCGTCGTTGCCGACGATCTGCCGGGCCATGTCCTGGACGGAGCCGGGGCTGACCGAGACCGGCGGGGCGCTGTCGTCCACCGCGGACATCGCCGAGCGCGCCTTGGAGCGGTTGGCGGCGGCATCGGCGGCGGCACGCTGGTCGGCGGCGGCCTTGGCGGCCTTGTCCGCGTCGGCCTTGGCCTGGGCGTCGGCCTTCGCCTGGGCGTCCGCGGCGGCCTTCTGGCGCGCGGCCTCCTCGGCGGCCTTCTGCTCGGCGGCGGCCTTGGCCGCGGCGTCGGCGGAGGCCTGCTGGGCGGATGCCTGCTGGCCGATGTTGTCACTCATGGTCTGCGCCTGGGCGCCTGAGGGGACTTCGGCAAGCAGGGTCGCACCGGCGACGTCGACCGTCTGCATCGTCTTGCCCTCGCTGCCCGAGGCCATGCCCACGACGGCACCGACAGCGGTGACGGCGGTGGCGGAGGCCACAGCGACTCCCCGGACCGAGATCCGAGTCACATGGATTCCTTCCAGCATCGCCCACGCGTGACCGTGCGGGCGCAACATGCCCCTTGGCACGGACCTCCGCAGATGCTCTGGTCACGGGAGGTGCTGGCCCGGCGCCCGGTCGACTTGAGGCGACCGGGCGTTGGAATCGGGCGGCGTACGGCTCATCGGTCTTCAATTGTGCGTCCACCAAACGGAGTTGGCGGACCTTCCGGGGCCTGACTTCCGGAGTCCGGAAGCCCTGCCGCGCCGTACGCGGGGCCTGACAGAACCCTCACCATGCCGCACCGGGCACTGTCGACGCAATTCCCGTCCGCGTGGCGCATGTCACATTCACCGCAGGGGAGTTCCCCGGACGGAAAGCACTCGATGTGATGAAAGGGACGGGGCCCGCTCCGTCAGGAGCGGGCCCCGCACCGCCAGTTGACCCTATTGTCCTACTATGCCCGGATCAGGGGCGGTTCACGGGTTGATGTCCTCCAGCATCTCCGTGACCAGCGCCGCGATCGGCGACCGCTCCGAGCGGGTGAGGGTGATGTGGGCGAAGAGCGGATGCCCCTTCAACTTCTCCACCACCGCCACCACACCGTCGTACCGGCCGACCCGGAGGTTGTCCCGCTGCGCCACGTCGTGGGTGAGCACCACCCGCGAGCCCTGGCCGATCCGGGACAGCACCGTCAGCAGGACGTTGCGCTCCAGCGACTGGGCCTCGTCCACGATCACGAAGGCGTCGTGCAGCGAGCGCCCCCGGATGTGGGTCAGCGGCAGGACCTCCAGCATCCCGCGGGCGATGACCTCCTCGATCACGTCCGGGGTGGTGACCGCCGAGAGGGTGTCGAAGACCGCCTGGGCCCAGGGGCCCATCTTCTCCGCCTCACTGCCGGGCAGGTAGCCGAGTTCCTGGCCGCCGACCGCGTACAGCGGCCGGAAGACCATCACCTTGCGGTGCTGCCTCCGCTCCAGCACCGCCTCCAGCCCCGCGCACAGCGCCAGCGCCGACTTGCCGGTGCCGGCCCGGCCGCCCATCGACACGATGCCGATGTCCGGGTCGAGCAGCAGGTCCAGCGCCACCCGCTGCTCGGCGCTGCGACCGCGCAGCCCGAACGCCTCGCGCTCGCCGCGCACCAGCCGGACCCGCCCGTCGCCGGTGACCCGGCCGAGCGCCCGGCCGCGCTCCGAGGTGAGCACCAGCCCGGTGTGCACCGGCAGCTCCTCGGTCCCGTCGATGTCCACCGCGGCGTCGTGGCCGGCCGCGAACAGCGCGTCGACCTG
This sequence comes from Kitasatospora sp. NPDC023176, assembly GCF_055560495.1. Classification (NCBI taxonomy): domain Bacteria; kingdom Bacillati; phylum Actinomycetota; class Actinomycetes; order Kitasatosporales; family Streptomycetaceae; genus Kitasatospora; species Kitasatospora sp. NPDC023176. The sequence goes on from NZ_JBVHIP010000013.1 coordinate 162,365, forward strand.
CTCGGCCCCGACGTGCAGTTCGGACATGCCCGTCCAGCCGGAGGTGATCGCGAGCTCGGCCCGGTACTCCTCGGCGAGCAGGCCCACCGAGCTGGCCTTGATCCGCAGCGGGAGGTCCTTGGACACGACGGTGACGTCGTAGCCCTCGGCCTGCAGGTTGCGGGCGACCGCCAGGATCCGGGTGTCCGCCTCGCCGCCGCCGGCGCGGTAGCCGACCGGCAGTATCGACACGTCGGAGTGGTTGAGCTCGACCCTGATCGTGCCGCCCAGTTCGCCGACCGGGATCGGCTCGTCGAGCCGGCCGTGGCGGATGCGGTAGTCGTCGAGCAGGCGCAGCGCCTGGCGGGCGAAGTAGCCCAGCTCCGGGTGGTGGCGCTTGGCCTCCAACTCCGTGACGACCACCACCGGGAGGACGACCTCGTGCTCCTCGAAGCGGGTCATGGCGAGAGGGTCCGCCAGGAGCACGCTGGTGTCGAGAACGTACGTGCGCCGGTCTGGCGTCCGGCGGCTCTTGGAACTGACCACTAGGCCTCCAGAGCGGATGACCCTGCGTCATCCGCGGCATGCCGGCCCCCGCTGCCCCGGTGGCCTCGGGACCGGACTGACTGGAGTATTCCCAGGCGGGGGGCGGTGCATTCGCGCCCTCGGCGAACTGACGGATCATTGCCGGTGAACGTTTGGCCTCGCCCGGGGCCCGGGTAGGCCAGGCCTACGGCGGTCATTCCACCCGGATGTGCGTCGGCCCCACCCGGGACCAGCCCGGGAAGCGCCCCGGTCCGGCCTGCGGACGAACACCCGGTTCGGCCCCGGAGGAGCCGGGCGGGCGCCGGATCAGAGGCCCATCCGCCGGTGCCGCTGTTCGAAGGCGCGCAGCGCGCGCAGGAAGTCGACCTTGCGGAAGGCCGGCCAGTACGCCTCGCAGAAGTAGAACTCGCTGTGCGCGCTCTGCCAGAGCAGGAATCCGGACAGTCGCTGTTCGCCCGAGGTGCGGATGATCAGGTCCGGGTCGGGCTGGTTGGCGGTGTAGAGGTGCTCGGAGATGTGCTCGACGGTCAGGATCTCGGCCAGTTCCTCGATCGAGGTGCCGCGCCCGGCGTGCTCCTGGAGCAGCGAGCGGACGGCGTCGGCGATCTCGTGCCGGCCGCCGTAGCCGACGGCGACGTTGACGGTGATGCCGTCGATCCCGGCGGTCTCCTCGGCGGCGCGCTTGAGCACGTCGGCGGTGTGCTGCGGGAGCAGGTCCAGCGCGCCGACCGGGTTGACCCGCCAGCGGCGGGCGGCGGCCAGGCCGGTGACGGCGTCCTCGATGATGCCGAGCAGCGGGACGAGCTCGTCGGCCGGGCGGTCCAGGTTGTCGGTGGAGAGCATCCACAGGGTGACGACCTTGACGTGGGTCTCGTCGCACCAGCCGAGGAACTCGCTGATCTTGTCGGCGCCGCGCTGGTGGCCGTACACGGTGCTGCCGCCGGCGGCCTTGGCCCAGCGGCGGTTGCCGTCGAGGATCACGCCGATGTGGTGGGGGGTGCGACCGAGGTGGACCTCGACCCGGCGACCGTACAGCCGGTACATCCCACCCAGCAGGGTGCGCAGCCCCGGCGTCCGTTCGGCGACATCGCGCAGACCCATGGTTTCCCGGCCCCTCCGTACTCGTTCGGGCCGGTTCGTCACCGGCCCCGGCGCAGCCTACTCCGGCACGCAGGTGCACGGTAAAGCCGCAGGTAGCGGTCTGGTCACGGTCCTGTGCGAAGTCTGTCGCGGCGGGCGTGTCCGGGCCCGCGGGGCGGGTGCGCCGGGGATCGCGGGGCGGGGTGGCCGTGGTGGACACGGAACGGTCTCCGAATCCTTAAGGGAGCCGTAAACCGGTTGTCGCGTCCTTGACGGCCGGCAATGGTCTAGTCCAGCTTTTGACCCGAGGCGGAAGCGGTTCCTCCCGCCCCCAAGAGTCACCTGCGGACCTCCCCTCCCCCACACGCGGCCGCCGCGCCCCCCACCGCGGCGGCCGCTCCTTCCCCAGGAGCGTCACCCCATGGCCCGTTCGCTGAACCAGCCCGCGCACCGGCGCCGGCGTAGCCCCCTCCCGGCCCTCGCGGCCGGCGCCACCGCCCTCGCCCTGGCCGGCGGCGGCCTCGCCCTCTTCGCCGGCGGTGCCAGTGCGGCGGACGGCAACCTGGTCACCAACGGCGGTTTCGAGAGCGGACTGAGCGGCTGGTCCTGTACCGGCGGCGCGACCGCGGTGTCCTCGCCGGTCCACTCCGGCAGCGGTGCGCTGCAGGCCGCCCCGGGTGCGGGCGACACCGCCGAGTGCACCCAGACCATCAGCGTGCTGCCCAACACCAGTTACACCCTCAGCGCCTGGGTGCAGGGCCCGTACGTCTACCTCGGGGCGCGCGGCACCGGCGGCACCGACCCGTCCTCCTGGTCGAACCAGAGCAGTTGGAACCAGCTGTCCAGCACCTTCACCACCGGGGCGAACGCCACCAGCGTGACGGTCTACCTGCACGGCTGGTACGGGCAGGGCGCCTACCTCGCCGACGACGTCGCGCTGGTCGGCCCGGGTGGCACCGCCACCCCGTCGCCGACGGCCACCCCCACCCAGACGCCGACCCCGTCGCCGACGGCCACCGCCACTCCCACCCGGACCACGACGCCGACGCCCACCGCGACGCCCACCCCGACCCCCACGGCCACGCCGACCGCGACCCCGACCGCCACCACCCCGCCGGCCACCGGTCTGCCGGCCCACGCGCTCACCGGCTACTGGCAGAACTTCGACAACGGCTCGACCCCGCAGCGCCTGAGCGACGTCCAGAACGCGTACGACATCATCGCGGTCTCCTTCGCCGACGCCGTGCCGACCCAGACCGGCGCGATCAGCTTCACCCTGGACCCGGGCCTGTCCAAGGCACTCGGCGGCTACACCGACGCCCAGTTCCGCGCCGACATCAAGGCCAAGCAGGCGGCCGGCAAGAAGGTCGTCCTCTCCATCGGCGGCCAGAACGGCGCGATCACCGTCGCCGACGGCACCGCCGGGGCGAACTTCGCCAACAGCGCCTCCGCGATCCTCAAGGACTACGGCTTCGACGGCATCGACGTCGACCTGGAGAACGGCGTCCAGGCCGGCCCGCTGGGCGACGCGCTGCACGCCCTGCAGGCCAAGGTCGGCCCCGGCTTCGTCCTGACCATGGCCCCCGAGACCATCGGGATGTACAGCACCGCCGGCGCCTACTTCCAGCTGGCGCTGAACACCAAGGACATCCTGACCGTCGTCAACACCCAGTTCTACAACTCGGGCGGCATGAACGGCTGCGACGGCAAGGTCTACAACCAGGGCACGGTCGACTTCATCACCTCGCAGGTCTGCACCCACATCCAGGGCGGCCTGCGGCCCGACCAGGTCGGCATCGGCGTCCCCGCCTCCAGCAAGGCGGCCGGCGGCGGCTACGTCGACCCGTCGGTGGTGAACAACGCGCTCAACTGCCTGGCCACCGGCAACAACTGCGGCAGCTTCGTGCCGCCGGCCAAGTGGCCCACCATCCGGGGCGCGATGACCTGGTCCACCAACTGGGACGCCAACAACGGCAACGCGTTCTCGAACGTGGTCGGCCCGTTCGTCCACAAGATGTCCTAGAGCCGCAACTCCCTTCGGCGCGCCACTCCTTGAGGGTGGGGCCGGCGCGCCGACGGCGGGGCCCGCCGTACCGCTTCCGGTACGGCGGGCCCCTTCGGCGCTACCGGTTTCCCCGCCACCGACTTTCGCGCCACCGACTTTCACACCACCGGGTTCCGCGCCACCGGGTTCCGCGCTACCGGGCGAGCACCGCGGTGAGCGCGCCGAGCAGCAGGAACGGGCCGACCGGGACTTCGAGCCCGCGCCACGGGCGGCGGCGGACCAGCAGGACGGCGACCCGCAGGGTGCCCCACAGCCCGGCGAGCACCACCGCGGCGACCAGCCCGCCGATCGCGACCCACCAGCCGTACCAGCCGAGCAGCCCGCCCAGGGCGAGCCCGAGCGGGGAGTCTCCGGGGCCCAACGCGCCGATCTGGACGGCGACTTCGAGCAGCGCCCCGACGGCCAGCGCGACCAGCAGGCAGCGCAGCAGCACTCCGGGGCGCCCCTCGGCCAGGGCCGCCACCGCCAGCAGCGCGGCCACCCCGGCCAGCAGCGGCCCGGTCAGCCGGTACGGCAGCCGGCGCACCCGGGCGTCCGTGAAGCCGAGGGCCACGCCGAGCCCGCCCGCCCAGGCGAGCGCCGCCGCCTGCGGCCCGTCCGCCGCGTACGCCACCGCGACCGCGACCGCCGCCGCGACCGCCTCCACCGTTCCCGCCCCGGCGCCCAGCCGGCCCCGGCAACCCGGGCAGCGCCCGGTCGGCGGCAACGCCGCCCCCACCGCGCGGCCGCACAACGGGCAGGCCTCGCACCGGGGTTCGCCCTCGGGCACGGCGAAGCGGGCGACCAGCGCGCGCAGCAGCGGGGCCACCAGGAGTCCGACCAGCACCGCCCCGGTCACGACCGCCACCACCAGCACTCCCCTCCTCGTCGACGCACCGCGCCCCATCTTTCCGTCCGGAGCGGGCGGGTGGTGTGCCGTCCGTCTCGTTCGGTGCCGGAATCCGCGCCGGAATCCGACGGCGTTCCTCGCATACATGAGCATTCCGGACATTGGGCCACCGGTTTGAAAGGCCGCCCGACGTCCCTGCCTCCCGATCCAAGGAGGACAATCCGGGCCTGGTGAGCCGTGCCCCCGGACGGCCGACGCGGGGCCCCGGCGAGCCCCTAAAGTAGGCAGGCATGCAGGTCATCCAGTCCAGCAAGCTCGCCAACGTCTGCTACGACATCCGCGGCCCGGTGCTCGACGAGGCGATGCGGCTGGAGGAACAGGGCCACCGCATCCTCAAGCTCAACACCGGCAACCCGGCCACCTTCGGCTTCGAGGCGCCCCCGGAGATCCTCCAGGACATCCTGCGCAACCTCGCGAACGCGCACGGGTACGGCGACTCCAAGGGCCTGCTCGCGGCCCGCCGCGCCGTGGTCATGCACTACGAGGAGCGCGGACTGCACGGGCTCTCCGTCGACGACGTCTTCCTCGGCAACGGCGTCTCCGAGCTGATCCAGCTCGCCATGACCGCGCTGCTGGACGACGGTGACGAGGTGCTCGTCCCGGCGCCGGACTACCCGCTGTGGACCGCCTCGGTCTCGCTGGCCGGCGGCACCGCGGTGCACTACCGCTGCGACGAGCAGTCCGAGTGGTACCCGGACCTCGCCGACATCGAGGCCAAGGTCACCGACCGGACCAGGGCCATCGTGGTGATCAACCCGAACAACCCGACCGGCGCGGTCTACCCGCGCGAGGTGCTGGAGGGCATCGCCGAGATCGCCCGCCGGCACCAGCTGGTGGTCTACGCGGACGAGATCTACGACAAGATCCTCTACGACGACGCCGAGCACGTCCCGCTGGCCACCCTGGCCCCGGACCTCTTCTGCGTCACCTTCAACGGACTGTCCAAGGCGTACCGGGTGGCCGGCTTCCGCTCCGGCTGGATGGTGCTCTCCGGCGACCGCCAGCGCGCCCGCAGCTACGTCGAGGGCCTGAACGTGCTCGCCTCGATGCGGCTGTGCGCCAACATGCCCGCCCAGCACGCGGTGGCCGCCGCGCTCGGCGGACGGCAGTCGATCAAGGACCTGGTGCTGCCCGGCGGCCGGCTGCTCGCCTCCCGCGACGCCGCGTACGAGCTGCTCAACCAGATCCCGGGGGTCAGCTGCGTCAAGCCCAAGGGCGCGCTCTACGCCTTCCCCCGGCTGGACCCCAAGGTCCACAAGATCAAGGACGACGCCCAGATGGTGCTGGACCTGCTGCGCTCCCAGCGCATCCTGCTGGTCCAGGGCACCGGCTTCAACTGGCCCGAGCCGGACCACTTCCGGCTGGTCACGCTGCCGCGCCCGGAGGAGATCACCGACGCGGTGACCAGGATCGGCGACTTCCTCAGCGGCTACACCCAGCCGTAGTCGCGCGGATCCGGAACAGCACTACGGCCGGAGTCCCGGCCCGGGTGGTCTCCTTGGTCGGGGAAAGACCACCCGGCGGAACTCCGGCCGTCCCGTCGCTCGGCCGGCGCGCGGTTCGTGCCGCGCGCCGGCCTCTCGCTCGGCCTGAGGCTCAGGCTCAGCCGAGGCGCGCGACCAGGCTCCGGTACTCGTCCCACAGCTCCTTCGGGGTGTGGTCGCCGAACAGCTCCAGGTGGGCCGGCACCAGCGCGGCCTCCTGGCGCCAGATGTCGGCGTCCACGGTGAAGAGCAGGTCGAGGTCCTCCTCGGACAGCTTCAGGTCGTTCAGGTCGAAGCCGTCGACCTTCGGCAGCACGCCGATCGGGGTCTCGACGCCCTCGGCGGTGCCCTCCAGGCGCTCGATGATCCACTTGAGCACGCGGCTGTTCTCGCCGTAGCCGGGCCAGACGAACTTGCCCTCGGCGTTCTTGCGGAACCAGTTGACGTAGTAGATCTTCGGCAGCTTGGCGGCGTCCGCCTGGGCGCCGACCTTCAGCCAGTGGGCGAAGTAGTCGCCCATGTTGTAGCCGCAGAACGGCAGCATCGCGAACGGGTCGCGGCGCAGCTCGCCGACGGTGCCCTCGGCGGCGGCGGTCTTCTCGGAGGCGATGTTGGCGCCCAGGAAGACGCCGTGCTGCCAGTCGAAGGACTCGGTCACCAGCGGGACGGCGGTGGCCCGGCGGCCGCCGAACAGGATCGCCGAGATCGGCACGCCCGCCTGGTCCTCCCACTCCGGGGCGATGGTCGGGCACTGCGCGGCCGGAACGGCGAAGCGGGCGTTCGGGTGGGCGGCCGGGGTGCCGGACTCGGGGGTCCAGTCGTTGCCGCGCCAGTCGATGAGGTGCGCCGGGGGCTCCTCGGTGAGGCCCTCCCACCACACGTCGCCGTCGTCGGTGAGGGCGACGTTGGTGAAGACGGTGTTGCCCCAGAGGGTGTCGATGGCGTTGGCGTTGGTGTCCACGCCGGTGCCGGGGGCGACGCCGAAAAAGCCGGCCTCGGGGTTGATGGCGTACAGGCGGCCGTCCTCGCCGAAACGCATCCAGGCGATGTCGTCGCCGATGGTCTCGACCTTCCAGCCCGGGATGGTCGGCTGGAGCATGGCCAGGTTGGTCTTGCCGCAGGCCGACGGGAAGGCCGCCGCGACGTACTTGACCTCGCCGGACGGCGGGGTGAGCTTCAGGATCAGCATGTGCTCGGCCAGCCAGCCCTCGTCGCGGGCCATGGTCGAGGCGATGCGCAGCGCGTAGCACTTCTTGCCGAGCAGGGCGTTGCCGCCGTAGCCGGACCCGAAGGACCAGATCTCCTTGGTCTCCGGGAAGTGCGAGATGTACTTGGTGGTGTTGCACGGCCACGGGACGTCCGCCTGGCCCTCGGCCAGCGGGGCGCCGACGGTGTGCACGGCCTTGACGAAGTCCCCGTCCTCGCCGAGCTGGTCGAGCACGGCCCGGCCCATGCGGGTCATCACGCGCATCGACACGGCGACGTAGGCGGAGTCGGTGATCTCGACGCCGTACGCGGCCAGCGGGGAGCCGACCGGGCCCATCGAGAAGGGCACGACGTACATCGTGCGGCCCTTCATCGCACCGCGGAACAGGCCCTGCTCGCCCTGGCCACCCTTACCGGTGAAGAGGGCCCGCATCTCGGCGGGGGCCTTCCAGTGGTTGGTCGGGCCGGCGTCCTTCTCCTGCTCGGAGCAGATGAAGGTGCGGTCCTCGACGCGCGCGACGTCCGAGGGGTCCGAGGCGGCGTAGTAGGAGTTGGGGCGCTTCTCCTCGTTCAGCTTCTTGAAGGTGCCCTGAGCCACCAGCAGATCCGCGAGGCGCTGGTACTCCTCGTCGGAACCGTCGCACCACTCGATGCGGTCCGGCTGGGTGAGCTCGGCGATCTCGCTCACCCAAGCGAGCAGCTGCTTGTGGCGGGTGGGCGCGGATGCGCTGAGAGCAGAGATCTCGTACGACACGATCGCTCCGTTTCACGCCGTCTCGGCGAGGAGACGGCGTTGCGGGGGTCTGAGGGTGCTTGCAGCGTAGCTCCGGGTCCTGGCCCTCAATGCGGCACTGCGGCGAAATTGACGCATCTTTTACTACAGTAAGTATGATTACGGGCCGGTAATCAGCCATCCCTGTCCCGACCGGAGTGTGCGGCGCCACACTCCGATTACTACAAAACGTCCAAGAGTGATGAGCGCCACTTCCTTACGCGGCAGTAACCTACGGTTCCGTAGGTAGCGGGTAGCATGCTGGCCATGACTGCTGCTGCGCTCGCGGAGAGCACTGGGGAGGATCCGGCCGAGGGCCGGGAGGGCAAGCCGAAGTGGCGGGGCTGGCTGCACGCCGGGATGTTCCCCGCCACCGTCGCCGCCGGGATCGTGCTGATCTGCCTGGCCGACTCCACGCCGGCCAAGATCGCCTGCGCGATCTACTCGGTCAGCGCCTGGCTGCTGTTCGGCGTCAGCGCGGTGTACCACCGCTTCGACTGGGGCCCGCGCGGGGACGCCGTGCTCCGGCGACTGGACCACGCGAATATCTTCCTGATCATCGCGGGCACCTACACGCCGTTCACGATGCTGCTGCTCAAGGGCGCCGACCAGCAGCTACTGCTCTGGGTCGCCTGGGGCGGGGCACTCGCCGGCATAGCGTTCCGGGTGTTCTGGGTCGGCGCACCGCGCTGGCTGTACACCCCCGTGTACATCGCGCTGGGCTGGGCCGCCGCCTTCTTCCTGCCGGACTTCCTGCACGCCGGCGGGACCGCCGTCCTGGTGCTGATGATCGTCGGCGGGGTGCTCTACAGCATCGGCGGCGTGGTGTACGGGCTCAAGCGGCCCAACCCCTCACCGCGCTGGTTCGGCTTCCACGAGGTGTTCCACGCCTTCACCCTCGGCGCCTTCATCGTGCAGTACGTCGGGGTCTCACTGGTGGCGTACAGCGCGACCGGCTGAACCCGGCGTGCCCCGACGGGCGGTCGTCCGGTCCGTGGACCGGGTGGCCGCCCGTTCGGCCGTCCAGGGCCGCTCGTACCCGGCCCGGCCCTGCGCGCCATGCGGGTACGACGGGTGCTCGGCGCCGTCCGACGTCGACTGCGTTGCCTGCGTTGCCTGCGTCGTCTGCGTTGCCCGCGTCGTCCGGGTCGCCTGCGGGGAGTGCAGCGCCTCGGCCGACTCCAGCGCCTCCGACGACCCCGGCAGCTCCGACTCGACCTCCGGGCGCACCGCCCAGGCGGCCGGCACCATTCGCCCGCGCGCCCGCCGGGCGTCCAGCGCCTCCCGGGCCCGGCGGCAGCGCTCGCAGTGGGCGGCGTCCGGGATGCCGCGCCGGGGCCGGTGGCCGGCCGGGGAGGCCTGCCGGTGCATCGCCCGCCAACGACGGCCGACGTACGCCATGAGCAGCAGCGTCTCGATCCCGGCGACCGCGAGGACCAGCGGCGGCCCCTTGATCAGATAGGCCGCGACCACGGCCAGCGCGGCACCCACCACCATGACCGCGCCCCACATCTGGGCACTCGCCTGACTGTCGTCACTGTCGGCCACTTTTCGGCTCCCCTTTCCCGGCGCCGGGCTCGTGGTCGGCTCCTGCCGCCCCACCCCTTCTCCGCTCTCGGCACGCGTCCGGCCAGCACTGACCGATTGCCACATGGTATCTACCGTCAGTCACCCGGGACTGCCCCGGGGCGGCGAACGACAGATCAACGTTGCGTCAATTCCTCGTGCGGAAGCCGCACTTCCAGGACACATGACCCAGAGTAGTCATATGGTCACCCCATCCTTACATTGACAGCAGCTGCTCGAACACGAGCGGCAGGAGATGGTCACCCGGATGCGGCTGGTCACCGAGGTCCCCGCGCTGCGCGCCGGGCTGACCCGCAGCGGCAGCAGCCCCCAGGAGCTCTTCCTCACCGTGCTGACCCGGCGGGCCGGCATCGAGGAGCCCACCTACGACATGCGGGTCACCGCCGCCGCCCTCGGCGCGGCCACCACCGAGGCGGTGCTGCGCTGGGCGGCGGGCGACGGGCGGGAGGACATCGCGGAGCTGGTCGACCGCACCTACGCGCTGCTGGAGAGCGGCTTCGCCGGGGTGTGAGCGGCGGACGCGGCGACGGGGCCCGGCTCGATCAGCCGGGCCCCGTCGCCGCTCTCCGGTGTCAGCGGATGCTCCAGGTCAGTGGGTGCCACGCGTCAGCGCGCGTTCCTCCTCCGCCGCAGCACCGCGCCGGCACCCACCAGGGCGGTGGCGCCCAGCGCCGCGGCCGCCGTCACGGCCGGGACCGCCGAGTCGCCGCCCGCAGCCGTGTCCGCTGCGGCCTCCAGCGGGTAGCCGCCGCCCTTGCCCTCCCGGTCGTACGCCGAGCCGGGCAGCTTGTCCCCGTACCGCTGGTGCACCAGCTTCTGGTACCCGGCCAGCGACACCCCGCCGGCGCCCACCGAGCGCCGGGCCTCGTCGTCCAGCGGCAGCACCCGGCCGTCGCGCAGCACGTACCAGGCGTTGACCTGCGGCTCCCGGAAGGCCGTGCCGCCGCCGCTGTCGGCCGCCTTCGCCGCGTAGTCGCTCTCGTCGCCACCGGAGGCGATGTTGACGACCCGCCAGGCGCCGCCCTGCCGGACCGTCCAGACCGAGGCGGTCTGCCCGTCCGCCGCGACCACCCTGCTCGCCGTGAACTCCGCCTTCGCCACCGGCGCGCCCGGGGTGCCGGCCACGAAGCCGGCGTCCAGGGTGTAGACCGGCACGGTGTCCCCGGCCAGCCGGGGCGCCGCGTCGTCCGCCGCCTTCGCCTCCTCCGCGGCGCCGATGGTCAGCTGCTGGGTCGGCGGGACGCCCTTGCGGGCGAAGAAGTGCCCCACCTTGTCGAGCACCGACGGATCCTGGACGGCGCTCCGGGCCCGGGCCAGGTCGGCGGCGGGCACCGGCGCGGGGGCGCCGGCCGCCTGGGGGGAGCCGGCCGCCTGCGCGGCCGGGGCGAGCGCCAGCGCGAGGCCGGCGGCGAACAGCGCGGTGACGGCGGCCCGACGGGCCTTGCTGAGCTCGGTCATGGTCGTCCTCACGCGCCGATCCGGTACAGGGAGTGGGTCCACGAGAACGTGTCGTTGTTCACGTAGTACCAGTAATCCGCCCAGTTGTAGCGGTAGTTGGACGGCCACGGGTCGCCCCAGTAGACCCAGTTGTTGCTGGTGTCGTAGCCGTACACGACGTGCATGTGCCCGCCGCCCGAACTCCACTGGATGCGCGTCTCCACCGGCCGGTTGGCGTCCACCTCGGACTGCACGGTGCTGTAGCGCAGGTAGCCGGTGACGTACGAACCCGGATTGATGCCGACCCAGTCCAGCCCGTTCTGTACATCCGCCAGCGAGGCCTGGCTGTTGGGGCAGTTGGAGTCCACCGAGCGGCCGAACGCGGCGTTGCAGAACTGGTTCTGGCTGTAGTTGTAGCCGAACCAGGTGGCGATGGTGTTCCCGCTCGCCGCCCAGCACCAGTTGGTCTGCTGTTGCTGCTGCATGGTGATGTTGAGCTTCTTGAACGTGCCGGCCAGATCGGCCGTACTGCCCGGCGCGGCCGCCTGGCGGACCTGGGCGAGCCGCCCTTGGACGTTCATGGGGGCGGCGACCGCCGGAGTGGCCACCGCGGCGGTCAGCGCCGGACCCAGGACGCCGAGGGCCAGCAGGGAGACCGCGCGGCGCAGCCTTATCCGTGGAACTGGCATGGGGGAATGCCTCCTTGCACGAGTGGAGCGAAGTGCTGTGTGGGGGGGCGCGGTCCGGATCGCGCCCCGAGCATCGCGCCGCCCGAGGAGACTGGTCAACGGCCCCGAAAGGGCGCCGATCACGCTGTGAACGGGCCCGCGCGGATGTGAACGCCACCCCCGGAACCACCCCGCGAGCTGCCCGGACCGGTGACAAACCGCCGCCCGGATGTGAATATTCACGGTCAAAACCCGGTCCGCACCCGCCAGGAGGCCGCCATCCACCGGAGCGACCCAGCCGACCTCGCCGCTGCCCTGCGCACCGGCCCCTTCCACCACGCCCTGCGCACCGCCATCACCAGCCGCGGCCTCGCCCTCCACCGCATCCGCCGCCACCTCGCCCTGCGCGGCGTCAACGTCGGCCTCACCAGTCTCAGTTACTGGCAACAGGGCCTACGCCGCCCCGAACGCCCCGAATCCCTGCGCGCCGTCGCCGCCCTCGAACACGTCCTCGACCTGCCCGAACACTCCCTCACCCGACTCCTCGGCCCCCGCCGCACCGCCACCGCCGCCGGGCCACCCGTACGCCCCTACCGCGACCTGATCTCCCCGCCCACCGCCGTCGACGACCTCCTCGCCACCCTCGCCGGCCCCCGCGACACCGGCCTCCACACCATCACCCACATCGAACGCATCCGCATCGGCCCCGACCGCCAACTCACCCGCCGCGACTCCCAACACGCCCTGCGCGCCCACCGCGACGGCATCGACCGCTACCTCGCCCTCCACCAGGGCGACCCCGGCAGCGACACCACCCTCGTCGGCGTCCGCGCCGAGGAGAACTGCCGCCCCGGCCGCATCCGCCGCGACCAGACCCACCATCTGATCGCCGCCGAACTCCTCCTCGACCGCCGCCTCCGCGCCGGCGACACCCACCTCCTCGGCTACGGCTTCGACGACGCCCCCTCCCCGACCCCCACCTGCGAGTATGTCCGCGGCTTCAACTCCGGCGCCGGCCAGTACGTCCTCCAGATCACCTTCCACCCCACCGCCCTCCCCGTCCGCTGCCACCGCATCGCCCTCCGCGCCCCCGGCCAACCCCCCTACGAGACGGAGGAACTGACCCTCGACGGGCACCGCTGCGTCCACCTGGTGGCGACGGCGATCCGGCCGTGCATCCTGGGGATCCGGTGGGACTGGGAGTGACCCGGCCCGGTCAGTGCGACCAGTACGGATCGTCGACGTCGGGGGCGGGCTCGTGGCCGGTCAGCAGCTCGCCGGTCGGAGGGGTGCCGTAGTCCCGGTCGGGCTGGTAGCGCACCGTGAAGGCCTCTGCGCTCATGAGCACCTGCACGGTCAAGTCGGTCGTGGAACTGACCACCGACAGCGTGAACAGAGTGTCTCCGCGCCCGGAACAGTACAGGTCCGTGTAGCGCTTCACTCCGACTTCCGAGGCGCCTCCGGAATGACACTGCCCGTCCCAGAGCTGCTTCATCCGGTCCAGCAGCACCGGAACCTTCGCCGGGGCCACCCTCGTCCGGACGGAGACCGAGGCCGTGACACTGGACCGCAGGCTCGGCTCGCCGTCGGCGTGCTCCGGAGCGCGCTCAACGACGTACACACCGCCGAAGTAGCTCAGCGACGGGCTGATCGCGCCCGTGGCAGCCCGCAGGGTGTCGTCGAGCTGTCCCTTCGCCTCACTCGCGCTCCGGACGGAGTCCCGGTCCATCAGTGCCATCGGACCGTACCCGTGGTAGAACAGCCCCGCCCCCGCGGCCAGCACGACCACCGCTCCCAGGGAACAGCCCAGCGCACGCCGTGGCCGCTTCACCCGCGCTGCCCCTGGAGCTTGACGCCCCCGCCGCCGGTGACGACGGCCGCGATGTTGTCCAGTGAGGGCCCGCCGCGCCCGTTCAGGTACTTGGTGTGCGCGTCGATGGGATTGCCGCGACTCCAGTCGTCGACGGTGAAGCGGTTGGCACCGAAGTGCTTGCTCGACGGATCCCGTCCGTACCAGCGCTCGTCCGGGTCAATGCTGAACTTCGACGGAGCGTGCGTCACGATGTCGTTGTCGGCCGCACCGACCCAGACGTGGCCGGGGGGCATCCTCAGGTCGGAGGCCTTGTCCACACCGACGCCCGGGCTTCCGATGAAGACCACGTCGTCCGGAGGCACGTAGTGCGAACCCGGCTGGGTGGCGAGCTTGGTGGCCTGGCCGACCAGGTACGACCCGTAACTGTGCCCGACCGCAGTGACGTGGGGAGGCTGGGTGCCCTCGTGGCTCGCCCGCACACCGCTCAGGAAGTTCGCGTAGGCCGGGGCCCCGTCCTTGCCCGCCTTCGTCGACGCGGCTCCGAGGTCCATCCCCGGCGAGTCGTAGCCGAGCCAGACGACCGAGGCGACGGAGTGGCCGGCCGGGGCCCTGCCGCTCGCGGCGCGGTAGAGGTTCAGCCCGTTCTCGGCCTCGTTGGTCCCGTCGTTCTTCCCCAGCCCGAGGCTGTCCATGGTGGTGGTGATCCCCGGCACGTACGCGGAGACGTCGGTGGCGGTGTCCGGATTCCCGTATGAGAGGACCGCCCGGCCTTGGCCCTCGTCGCCGAGGCCCAACAGGTAGATCGGCGGATCGCCCTGGCTCGCGGCGAGGCGGGCGCCGATCGGGCCGTAGAGGGCGAGGTTCGCCTTGTCGCTGGAATCCAGTGGTTGGCCCAGCTTCTTTTTGACCCTGATGGGACCCATCAGGTCCTCCAGGTGCTTGCGGTTCACCTGGTCCCGGATCTCCGCGGGGATGCCGTCGAGATTGCCGAGCGCCTCCGGGTGGTGGCTGAGGACCCACTGCTGGCCCTGCGGTCCGAGCCCCTTCCACCAGGAGTTGACCTCCGTCGGGGCGGCGTCCTTGCCCGGCATGCCCCGCTGCCACATCGGATTGGACGCGTCACCGAACTGGTCCACGTAGGCATCGGCGCCGGCTGTCTTCTCGTCCAGGCCCGACTTGTCCTTGGCATGCCCCGCGAACCTGTTGAGCGTGCCGGTCAGGGCGGAGTCGGCCTCGTCCGCTTCGGACAGCGCCTTGCCGATCTGCTTGCCGATCTCGTCAGCAGCAGCCTTCTGCTTGGCCTCCCAGTCGGTGGCCTGGTAGGGGTTGGTCGATGCCGGCCAGCTCACCATGCCGGTGTCGCTGACCGAGAAGCCCTTGGCCTGAGCGTCGGACAACGCCTTGCTCAGGCGGTCCTGGGCCAGCGTCATGGCATCAGCGCAGTCGCGGATCTCCTTCCCGATGAGGCTGAGCTCGGTCGTCGCCGCGCGCATCTTGGCGGTGTGACCGTCCAGCACGGGGATCGCGGCGTCGGCCGACGGGCCGGTCCACTGGGATCCGTGGACCCGGTCCGTCGTTCCGCTCTTCCAGTCGTCGACGTGCTGATGAAACGCCGCGGCCAACGTGTCGTACGCCCCCGCCGCCGTGTACAGGTCCGCCAGTTTGGCGTTCCGCAGGCTTGCGATGTCCATCCCCGGCCCCCTGTGCGTCCTGTGTCCCCCACGACACTCACAGCTACCATAGCGTCCGCAGCCGACACGGATGTCAGGGGGAATCAGTGGGGCAGGATCCGGGATTCACCGTAAGACCAGGCGAGTTGACCGCCGCCGGGAACAACGCGCTGACGGTGGCCGGGAAGGTCCCCGAGGACACGGCGAAGCTCGCGGAGCCGAGCAGCACGGCCGCCGGGAGCCTGGCCGGCTGGCAGAGCGGGGCGGCGCTGACGGGGTGCGGCGGCGCCTGGAAGACTTTGCTGGACGGGCTCTCCACCGACATGAAGACGGCCGGGAGCCATCTGATCACCTGTGCCCAGAGCTACCAGAACACCGACCACCTGCCGCCGCCGGCCGCGACGCCGACCGCGACGCCGGCCCACGACCCCTTCGAGACGAAGGTGGTCGGTGTGACCGGTGGCCACCTGACCAGGGACGCGTAACCGCCCTACGGTGCCCGGAAGTCCACCACCAGGCAGTCCTCCACCGGCCGGTAGCCGATCTGCTGGTAGATGGAGTTGCTGGTCGGGTTGGCGAGGTCGGTGTAGAGCAGCACCTCCGCCGCCCCCCCGGGCGAGCGCGTGGGCGGACGCGGCCGCGGTGGCCGCGCTGGCGTAGCCGCGGCCGCGGTGGTCGCGCGGGGTGTAGACCGGGCCGATGCGGGACATTCCGGCGAGGACGGGGCTGGTGGCGGCCATGGCGACGGGGTGGCCTTCGTCCTCCCAGAGGTGGAAGCCGCCGGCCGCGATCCGGTCGTCCACCATCCGGGCCGGGTTGGCGTTGCCGGGGACCCTCACCTCGGCCGTGAACTCCTGGTGCCAGCGGATCAGCAGTTCGCGGTCGGCCGGTTCGGCGAGCCGGTGGCGGCCGGCGGGCGGGCGCGGCGGGTCGGTCAACTCGCCGAGCCGGTAGAGCCGTTCCTCGACGCCACCGGACCGGACCGCACCGGTGGCGGCCGTCCAGGCGTCGGAGAAGGCACGGACTGCCCCGGCCCCGCCGCCGACTCCGGTCACCTCGGCGAACTCGCCCTCGGCGTCGGCCAGTTCGAGCGCCAGCTCGGCCGCCAGGGCCTCCGGCATGCAGGAGAGCCGGTGGGCGTACGGCGGGGTCCGCAGGAAGGCGCCCTGGACCTGACCGCCCGGATCGGCCTGCCACCAGCCGAAGACCGGCGGCCGTTCCCCGAACGCGTCGAGCCCGGCCTCGGCGAGCCGGTGGGTGAGGGTGAGCAGGACGGTGTTCTCCGCCGGGCGGGCGGCCAGGAACGCGCCGGTGTGAGACCGGAAGTCGTCGAGCGAGGTGCTGAAGGTCCAGGTCATGGCCCATCCTCGCCCCGCTCGACGCCCGCCCGCCAGCGATTATCCGAGCCCGGCCATGCGAGCGTGGCTCCTCGAACCCGACTCATCGAACCCGACTCATCGAACCCGGCCATTCGGACCCCGGCCCTTCGAACCCCGGCTATGCGAGCACCGCCCCGAGCCGCTCGCCGAGCACCGTCGGGTCGGTGGTCGGCGTCTCGCAGGCGAAGTGCCGGCAGACGTAGGCCGCGGGCGCGCCGGCGACCAGCGGCCGGTCGGCCAGCAGCGGCACCTCGGCGGCCGCCTCCCCCGGCTCGCCGACCGCGACGACCGCGCCGGGCGCCGTCCCGAGCAGGGCGGCCCGGCGCAGGGCCGCGGTCGCCGGGTGGCCGGCCGGGCCGACGACGGCGATCTCGCGCGGCCCGTCCAGCAGGGCCTCGGCGACGGCCAGGCCCCAGCCGATGAACCGCGGGGCCCGCCCGGCCAGTGCGCCGACGATGCCGAGGGCGCGTTCGGCGGCGGTGCGGTGCCGGTCGGAGCCGGTGTACGCGGCGTAGCCGAGGAGGGCTCCGGCGGCGGCGGTCCAGCCGGAGGGGGTGGCGTTGTCGGTCGGGTCCTGGGGGCGGCGGATGAGTTCCTCGGCGTCGTCGGCGGTGTCGTACAGGGCGCCGGAGGTCTCGTCGGTGAAGTGCTTGAGCACGGTGTCGAGCAGGCCGCCGGCCAGTTGGAGCCACTCGGCCGCGCCGGTGACGGCGTACAGCGCGAGGAAGCCCTCGGCGGTGTCCGCGTAGTCCTCCAGGACGCCGGCGTTGGTGCCGGGCCGGCCGTCCCGGGAGGTGCGCAGCAGCCGTCCGTCGGGGGTGAGGTGGACGGCGAGCAGCAGGTCGGCGGCGCGTTCGGCGGCCTCGATGAGGTCGGGGCGCTCCAGCAGGGCGCCGGTCTCGGCGAGTGCGGCGATGGCGAGGCCGTTCCAGGCGGCGACCACCTTGTCGTCCCGGGCGGGTGCGGGCCGGGCCGCCCGCGCCTCGAACATCCGCCGCCGGATCTCCTCGTACTCGGCGAAGGCCCCGGACTCGGCGAAGGCCCCGAACTCGGCAACGGCCCCGGACTCGGACTCGGGCTCGGTGAGGAGTTGGAGAACGGATGTCCCGTGCTCGAAGGTCCCCTCCGCCGTCACCGTGAACAGCCGGGCCGCGGTGGCCGCGTCGGCCGGGCCGAGCAGGTCGACCAACTGGCCCGGCTCCCACACGTAGTAGGCGCCCTCGGCCGTCGCCCCGGTCTCCTCGTCGAGGCTGTCCGCGTCCAGCGCGGAGGCGAACGCACCCTCGGGCGTACGGAGTTCGCGCAGCAGGAAGTCGGCCGTGGACAGCGCGACCCGCTGCCACAGCCCGGACCCGGTGGCCCGCCACAGGTGCAGGTAGGCGCGCAGCAGCAGGGCGTTGTCGTACAGCATCTTCTCGAAGTGCGGCACCACCCAGCCGGCGTCCACCGCGTACCGGGCGAAGCCGCCGCCGAGCTGGTCGTGGATGCCGCCGCGGGCCATCGCCTCGCCGGTGCGGACGGCCATCTCCAGCGCCGCCTCGGAGCCGGTCCGGGCGTGGTGGCGCAGCAGGAACTCGATCACCATGGCCGGCGGGAACTTGGGCGCCCCACCGAAGCCGCCGTGGGCCTGGTCGAAGTCCCGGCTGAGCGCGACCAGCGCCTGGTGCAGGTCGGCGTCGGCCGGCGGGTGGTGGGAGCCGGCCGAGTAGACGGCGGCCCGCTCGGCCAGGTCGGCCCTGATCCGCGCGGCGACCTCGCCGACCTCCTGCCGCCGGTCCCGCCAGGCCGCGTCCACGCCTTCCAGCACCTGTCGGAAGGACGGCATCCCGTGCCGGGGGCTGGGCGGGAAGTAGGTGCCGAAGTAGAACGGCTCCTTGTCGGGTGTGAGGAAGACCGTCATCGGCCAACCGCCCTGCCCGGTCGCGGCCTGCACGGCCTCCATGTACACCGCGTCGACGTCCGGCCGCTCCTCCCGGTCCACCTTGACCGCGACGAACCGCTCGTTCAGGTACCCGGCCAGTCCGGCGTCCTCGAAACTCTCGTGCGCCATCACATGACACCAGTGACAGGCGGCGTACCCGACACTCAGCAGTACCGGCACTCCACGCCGCTCCGCCTCCTCGAACGCCTCGGGCCCCCAGGGCCACCAGTCGACCGGGTTCTCGGCATGCTGCAGCAGGTACGGCGAGGTCGCGTCCGCGAGACGGTTCGGCATGCCCCCCATCCTCCCGTATCCGGGGCCACGGAACGGACTGGCGGCTGATCCCCGGATTGGTGTCGAAGGTGCGCATCCGCCGAAGCAGGCGCTTGGTCGGCTGCTGCAGCAGCTAGCCTCTGGTGGCCGCCGTGCGTCCGCACGGGCGGAATCGGGCCATGTACGCCAAGCTGGGCCCACGACGCGCGGTGAAGTGCAGGCCGTTCCGGTCGGCCATCCGGTGCAGGCGGCCGAACGAAATCCAGTGCCGGTCGAAGAACTCGCCCACCACCAATCGCCCGCCGGGCCTCAGTACGCGGGTCGCCGCGCTCAGCACTCGCTCCGGTTCAGGGATCTCGCCAAGAGCGGTGACCAAATAGACCGCGTCGAAGCTGTGGTCCTCGAAGGGCAGTTCACGAGCGTCCGCGCGGTGCGGGTGGATCGTGGAGATGTCACCCCGCTCTGCCTGTGTCATGACGTGGTCCAGCATTTCCTGCTGGATGTCCACGATGTCCAGGCGTCCGCTCGGGCCCAACTGTGGTGCGACGTGCAACGCTTGCAGGCCGGTGCCCGGGCCCAGTTCGAGGATGCGTTCTCCTGCTCGCGGCTGGAGCATCGAGTCCAGATCCGTCTTGGTCAGGAATGGAAGCTGAATATCGAGCAGTCGACGCTGTGCGTATGGGTAGGGTGCCTGATCGGTGAACCACAAGGCTCCCGCCGTCAAAGCAGCGACACCGGCCGCCGCCGCGATCTTGGTGTGGCGTGTCGGGTGGGTACGGTTCGGCATCCGACTGATAGTGGCGTTCACGGTGATTCCTGTTCAGTGGTTTCGGACTGCGGGAATGGGTGGCGGATCAGCCGTAAGGCCAAGACGGTGCACACGATGGCGACGGGAATTTCGGCGCATACGGCCATGACGATCGCGACAGCCAACGCGCCCCCGGGTGTCGCCGCGGTGACGTCGAACCAGGCGTCCGTCAGGAAGAGCGCAGCGGCCGCTGTGGCGGTCAGCGTGCAGCGGTTATCCGCCCGCTTCAGGAATCGACCGGTGGCGAACAAGGCCAGTGCCTCGCAACTGTCCAGAACGACCCAGTCCAGGGCCCAGTGACCATCCATCGCCTGCTTCGGCAAGGACATCGACAGATAGAGAACCCACGGGATCATCATCAGGCCCACGGTGGCGAAGGCCCTGCCGAGACGTCGCGGGCTTCGGGTACCGGGTCTGTCCGGCACCGCCGACCAGCCCACGTGGTCAGCGCTGCCGAGCACATCGATCGTGTTGGTGGTCCGCCATTCCAGGCCCCGCTTCATGCCCGCGGAGAACCCGCCAACATGGCGGCGCAGGATGCCGGACAGGCCGGAAACGGCCGTCACCTCGCTGGTTCAGAGCACAGTGATGCCAGGCCACTTGCGGCCGGGACGTGCGGTGCGCGGCGCTCGAGCGACGGGTTCGTCGCGGTGGCATCCACGGGCGCCCAGACCTGCTCGAGCGGGTCGCAGCGCCTGGTGCGGGGGCGTCCATCGGCGAAAGGGGCGCCGGAATCGGGCGCGTCCGGGCCCAGGACCATCCGCATCGTCGTGGACAAGGCCACACCGGCCGGCGCGGGCGGGCCGCCGTCGCACTTCTTCGTCCTGTCGCGAAGATCGATCATCGGTGTGTTCGTCATGGTCACGAACCTACGAACAGAGCGTGATCCGTCGCGTCGGCCGGCGGATGTCACCGTTCCCCGGGCCTTCGGCCCGGGGGTGTACCCCGCGTACATCCCCGGGGCGACGCGTGGAGCCGGAGCCGCTGAATACGATCTCCGTATGGATGAGCTTCTCCGGCGTCTGCCGACATCGAAGCGCGTGACCTGGCTGAGGCCACAGGCCGTGGTGTTGGCCACCGCCTGCTTTTACGCGCTGATGCTCTGCTTCACGATGCCGGTCCCTGAGGCTCGGTACTTCGACGGCCTGTTCTGGTTTCCCGGCCTCGGGCCCTTCCAGACGGTCGGTCTGTGCGTCGTGCTCGCCCTTCCGGTTCTGCTGGTGCACCGTCTGCCGGCGGCGGTCTTCGCGGCGGTCCTGGGCGAAGCAGCCCTCAGCGACATCTTCGGCGCGCGGCCTTTGACCGTGTTCATCCTGCTCATCGCCTTGGGCGGGTACCTCGCCGTCCGGCGGCCGAAGGCTGCCGCCGTCGGCTCCGTCGCGGCCGTCGCGGCCGCCTTCGTCAACTTCACCCACGTCAACCCCGAGGGCTCCGTCGGCGAGGCGGCCGGGTGGGCCGGGCAGTACGCGTTGTGGCTCGCGGTCGCGTGGGTCATCGGGGGGGTGTATCGCAAACGCCGTGAATACCTCGAAGCCTTGCATGAGCAGAGGGCGGCCCGCGTCGTCATGGCCGAGCGGCTGCGGATCGCCCGCGAACTGCACGACAGCGTCGCGCACAGCATCGGGATCATCACGGTGCTGTCGGGAGCGGCGGCGCGGGTCGTGGACACCAAGCCCGAGCAGACACGGCAGGCGCTGACCGGCATCGAGTCCACCAGCCGCCAGACGCTGCTCGAACTGCAGCGCATGCTCGGGGCGCTCCGCCGCGCCGAGCCGGACGACGCCATGCCGCAGGCCGCTCCGCTGGCACCGGCCGGCAGCCTGGCCGATCTCCCGCAGCTCGCCGAACGCACGGCCGACGCCGGGGTGCGGGTCCACGTGGCCTGGCGGGGCGAGCGGCGTCCGCTGCCGCCGGAGATCGAGCTGGCGGCGTTCCGGATCGTCCAGGAGTCGGTGACGAACGTGGTGCGGCATTCCGGTGCGCGGACGTGCCGGGTCGCGGTCGGATACGAGCCGGCAGGAGTGACGATCGAGGTGGTGGACGACGGGGACGACGGTCCCGACGGGCCCGGCCGTCCGAGGCTCTCGGCGGCGGCCGGCGGGAGCGGCTTCGGCCTGCTCGGCATGCGCGAGCGAGTGACGTTGCTGTCCGGCCAGTTCAGCGCGGGCCGGCGTCCGGAGGGCGGATTCCGGGTGGCGGCTAGGCTCCCGGCATGAGCGTGCGGGTACTGCTGGTCGATGACCAGCCGCTGATGCTGGTCGGACTCGGGATCCTGATCGGCGACACCGACGACCTGGAGGTGGTCGGCGAGGCCGGCGACGGCCGCGAGGCGGTGCGCCTGGTGCGTGAGCTGCGGCCGGACGTCGTGGTGATGGACATCCGGATGCCGGGCATGGACGGGATCGAGGCGACCCGGCAGGCGACCGCCGAACCGGACCCGCCCAAGGTGCTGGTGCTGACGACCTTCGACGACGACGAGTACGTCTACGGCGCACTGCGCGCCGGTGCCAGCGGATTCCTGCTCAAGAGCATGGCCCTGGACGCGATCCTGGACGCGATCCGCGTGGTGGCGGCCGGCGACGCGTTGATCGCGCCGAGCGTGACCCGTCGGCTGATCGCGGACTTCGCCGGAACCTCCGCCACCCCCGTGGCCCCCGCACCGGACACCGAGCCCGACCCGGACTCACGTCTCATCGCGGGGATCACCGACCGGGAGCGCGAGGTGCTGGCACTGGTCGGACAGGGCCTGTCGAACGCTGAGATAGCCGAGCGGTTGGTGATCAGCGCGGCGACGGCGAAGACGCATGTCGCGCGTCTGTTCGCCAAGCTCGAGGCCCGGGACCGCGTCCACCTGGCGATCATCGCCTACGAGACCGGACTCGTGCCGCGTAGACGGTAGGGCAGGGTGAGAGGAACGATCGCCGGCCACGCGTTCGCCGCGTCCTCCGGATGCGCCGGCTCACCCCCCCGGCCGCAGCGGGATTCGAGTCGAAGCGGCTCCGGCTTGCCCCGGACATCGACACCGAAGGCCGCGTATCTCGCCGGCACGGGCCGGGATCAGCAGCACCGGCACCCCACGCCGCCGCGCCTCCTCGAACGCCTCGGGCCTCCGGGGCCACCAGTCGACCGGGTTCTCGGCATGCCGCAGCAGGCACGGCGAGGTCGCGTCCGCGAGACGGTTCGGCGCCGCCCCATCCCCCGCATCGGACGCCCCGCACCCGTCAGGCCGCCCCGGCCGGGCCGAGGCGCACGGCCCGCCGGACCGGCTTCCCCCAAGCCGGTCCGACTGTCGTCACGCCCTGACCCGAGAGCCCGGAGCTCGCAAACGCGCGAAGCCGCAGGCCCGCAGGCCCGCGGGGTCACTCCTTGGGGGCCTCCGGCTCCTCCGTGAAGTCGACCTTCTTGAACTGCCGGTTCATCGACTTGGCCAGGAACCACGTCGCCACGCCGAGGGCGGCGAAGACGACGAAGCCGAGGAGACCGGGGGTGACCTTGGCGTCGTCGACGGCGAGGTCAGCGGCGATGTGGATGAGGTTCACGGGGGCACTCATATCTCTATGGTGGCCCGGCTCACGCCGAGCCGGGCCGTCGGGGGTGGGTCAGTCGCGCGCGTCGGCGGCTTCGGCCGCCAGGCTGGGGGTGCGCAGTCCGGCGAACAGGTCGTCCTCCGGGAGGTCCACGTCGATCAGGGTACGGGCGAGTTCGTAGTCCTCGGTGGGCCAGACCTCGCGCTGGACGTCGAGCGGGACGCGGAACCACGGGCCGTCCGGGTCGATCTGGGTGGCGTGGGCGATCAGGGCGCGGTCGCGGGTCTCGAACCAGTCGTCGCAGCGCACCCGGGTGGTGATCTCGCGCTCCTTGCGGCCGCTCTTCTCCCAGCCGGCGATCCACTCACCGTACGGGGAGTCGTGGCCGTGCTCGGTGAGGTACTGGTGCAGGGCGCGGATGCGGCCCATCGGGAAGCCGTGGTTGTAGTAGAGCTTGAGCGGCTGCCAGGGCTCGCCGGCCTCGGGGTAGGCGTCCGGGTCACCGGCGGCGTCGAAGGCCAGCATGGTGATCTTGTGGGTCATGATGTGGTCCGGGTGCGGGTAGCCGCCGTTCTCGTCGTAGGTCGTGATGACCTGCGGCTTGAACTCGCGGATCAGCCGGACCAGCGGCTCGGCCGCCTCCTTGACGTCCTGCAGGGCGAAGCAGCCCTCGGGCAGCGGGGGCAGCGGGTCGCCCTCCGGCAGGCCGGAGTCGACGAAGCCCAGCCAGGCCTGCTTGATGCCGAGGATCGCCCGCGCCTCGTCCATCTCCTTGCGGCGCACCTCGTGGATGTTCGCCTCGATGTACGGGTCCCCCTGGAGCTTGGGGTTGAGAACCGACCCGCGCTCGCCCCCCGTGCAGGTGGCCACGAGCACGTCCACACCCTGCTCGATGTACATGGCCATGGTGGCCGCGCCCTTGCTGGACTCGTCGTCCGGGTGGGCGTGCACCGCCATCAGTCGCAACTGCTCAGTCAACGCCTTGCGTTCCTTCCACATCGTCGGGCGTTCCGCGAAGTCCGGTCTGCCCACCGTACGAACCGCTCACTTCGGGACCGCGTCGCCGCAAGGCCGGCCTTCGGCGCCGGACTCCGGCGCGGCCGAGCCCCGCCCCCGCCGGACCGGCCGCGGGCGAGCCCCTCCTATAGTGACGGACTGGAGGTCCGTCGCATTCCCCCGCACCGCCCGCACGGTCCCTCCCCAGGAAAGGACGGAGTCCGATGACTGCACAGAGCACCGCCCCGCGGCTGCCCGAGGGCCGCTACGGCCGCAGCGGCGACAGCGAGTCGGACCGCCGTCTGAAGACGATCGGCGCGGTCTGCGGTGTGCTCGGCCTGGGTCTGATCGCCTGGCTGGGCGGCTCCTACCTGCTGCGCGAGTCGAAGATCAACGGTTCGGTGCCGACCTTCCAGGTGCTCTCCGACTCCGAGGTGCAGCTGCACCTGACCGTGCGCAAGGGCGACGGGACGGCCGGCACCTGTACGGTCCGCTCGCAGAGCGACGACCACGCGGTGGTCGGGGTGGCCGACTTCCCGGTCCCGGCGGCCGGGTCGAGCTACGAGGCCACCGTCACCCTGCGCACCACCGCCCGGGGGACCACCGCCGAACTGCTGGGCTGCACCCCGGCGAAGTGACCGGGGACGGTCCGTGAAGTGGCCGGGGAGCGGTCTGCACATCGACCGGGGAACGGCCCGGCCGGGGAACGGCCCGAACGGTGGGCGGGCGACGGCTTGCACGGCGAGCGGGCGACGGCCCGCGCAGCGACCGGGAACGGCCCGGCGACGCATATTCGTTCGGCAGAACGGGCATCCGTAGGGAGTCCCGCACCCGGTTGCCGTACACCGTGGCGCAACGCCACCGTCAATGCCACGACAACGCCTCTCCCGCTTGTCGGCAGGACTTGTTAGGCTCGTGGTTTCGCCCTTTCCGCACCGGATGGTACGGGAGCGGGCGTTGCTTTGTAGTTAAGACCGAAATCACCGTCGACCCTGCTGACGACGCACACCCTCAGCACAGCCCCAGCACCTACGAGGAGCACCTGTGACCCAGACCAGCGAGAACGTGACCTGGCTCACTCAGGCCGGCTATGACCAGCTCAAGGCGGAGCTGGATCACCTGACCGGACCCTGGCGCATCGAGATCGCCCAGAAGATCGAGGCGGCGCGCGAGGAGGGCGACCTCAAGGAGAACGCCGGCTACCACGCGGCGAAGGAGGAGCAGGGCAAGTACGAGCTCCGCATCCGCCAGCTGACCCAGCTGCTGGAGCGTGCCAAGGTCGGCGAGGCCCCGGCCGACTCCGGTGTGGTGGCCCCGGGCATGATCGTCACGGTCGCGTTCGACGGTGACGAGGACGACCTGATGGAGTTCCTGCTCGCCTCGCGCGAGGTGGCGGGCGCCGACGACCTGGACGTCTACTCGCCGCAGTCGCCGCTGGGCCGCGCGATCGACGGCAAGAAGATCGGCGACGAGGCCACCTACGAGCTGCCGAACGGCAAGCCGGCCATGGTGAAGGTCGTCAAGGTCGTGCCGCACGCCGGCTGATCCGGCCCCCGACCCCTGACGCTTCACTGCACCACCGCACCACTGCACCACTGCACCGCCGAGGGCGGCTGCGGAGTCCCCTGGACCCGCAGCCGCCCTCAGGCGTTCAGCCCGTTCACGGCGTTCCACGTCCGAGGAAGCGGTTCACCCCACGGCCGAGCGGTACTTGCGCACCGACAGCCAGGAGAACACCGCCGTGATCACCAGCGACCACAGCACCGACACCAGCGCCGCGTGCTGCATCGGCCAGGCGCTGTCCACCGGCCCGACCTGGTTGCCGAAGAGGTCCCGGCAGGCCTGCACCGTCGCGCTGAACGGGTTCCAGTACGCCACGCCCTGCAGCCAGCTCGGCATCGAGCTGACCGGCACGAAGGCGTTGGACACGAAGGTCAGCGGGAACAGCCAGATCAGCCCGGCCGAGGTGGCCGCCTCGGGGCTGCGCACCGACAGGCCGATCAGCGCGCCGATCCAGGAGAAGGCGTAGCCGAGCAGGAGCAGCAGTCCGAAGGCGCCGAGCGCCTTGAGCGCCCCCTCGTGGATCCGCCAGCCGACCAGCAGCGCGACCAGCGCCAGCACGACCAGGGTGAACGCGGTCTGGCACAGGTCGGCGAGGGTGCGGCCGACCAGCACCGCCGAGCGGGCCATCGGCAGCGAGCGGAAGCGGTCCACCAGGCCCTTGGTCATGTCCTCCGCGATGCCGGCCGAGGCGCCGGCGACGGCGAAGGTGACGGTCTGGGCGAAGATGCCGGCCATCAGGTACTGGATGTACGTGTCGGAGCTGGAGTTCGTCCCGGGGATCTTGATCGCCCCGCCCATGACGTACGAGAACAGCAGCACGAACATGACCGGCTGCATGAGCCCGAACACCACGATCTCGGGGATCCGGGACATCCGGCGCAGGTTGCGCTTGGCGACCACCCAGGAGTCGTGCAGGGTCGCGGACAGGCCCCGGCGGGGCGTCGGCATCGGTGCGCCGATGGCGTGCTCGGTGGCGGTGCTCATCTCAGCGCTCCGTTCCGGCCGTGACGGCCTGCTGCTGGTCGGGCCCCTGGCCCTCGCCGCCCTCGCCGCCGTCCGCTCCGCCGCCGCTCTTTCCCCGGCCCCGGCCACCCCGGCCGCGGCCCTTGGCGCCGGCGCCGTCGTCCTCCTCGGCCGCCTCGGCGACGTGGCCGGTGAGGGTGATGAAGACGTCGTCCAGGGTCGGGCGGCGCAGGCCGATGTCGTCGATCTCGATGCCCCGGCCGTCCAGCTCGCGGATCGCGTCGGCGAGCACCCGGGCGCCGCCGCTGACCGGCACGGTGATCTTCCGGGTGTTCCTCTCCACCGCCGGCTCGCCCAGCGCGTACCCGGAGAGGGCCGCGACGGCGTCCGCCACCAGGCCCGGGTCGTGCACCACGACCTCGATCCGCTCGCCGCCGATCTGCGCCTTGAGCTGGTCGGCGGTGCCGCGGGCGATCACCCGCCCGTGGTCGACCACCGCGATGTCGTGGGCGAGCCGGTCGGCCTCCTCCAGGTACTGGGTGGTGAGCAGCAGCGTGGTGCCCTGCTCGACCAGCGTCTCGATGACCTCCCAGAGCGCGAGCCGGTTGCGCGGGTCGAGGCCGGTGGTCGGCTCGTCCAGGAACATCACCGGCGGGCGGACGACCAGCGCGGCGGCGAGGTCGAGGCGGCGGCGCATGCCGCCGGAGTAGGTCTTGGCGGTGCGGTCCTTGGCCTCGGTGAGGTTGAACCACTCCAACAGCTCCAGCGCGCGGGCCTTCGCGTCGCGGGTGCGCATCTGGTACAGCTCGCCGACCATGGTGAGGTTCTCGAAGCCGGTCAGGTACTCGTCGACCGCCGCGTACTGGCCGGAGAGTCCGATCAGGCTGCGGACCTGGTTCGGGCGCTTGAGGACGTCCACGCCGGCCACCACCGCGCGGCCGGAGTCGGGACGGAGCAGGGTGGTGAGGACGCGCACGGTGGTGGTCTTCCCGGCGCCGTTCGGGCCGAGCAGCCCGAGCACCGTGCCCTCGGGGACGTCGAGGCTGACGCCGTCCAGGGCTCGTACGTCGCCGAAGGTCTTCACCAGGTTCTCGGCTTGGATGGCTGGCGCCATGGGCCTGCCTCATCTCCTCGGACGAATGTGAGCGATCTGTCCCACTTTGCCCCTCGAACGGGCGCATGGGCGACTCGGTTCTCGGCCACCGACACAGAACGCGAACGCGATGTATCGCGAGTCTGGCAACTCGCGATACATCGCGTCAAGGGGATTGACCGGACGGGCCCGGCGGAAAGGGGGATCCGCCGGCGCAGCCGGGCGCTCAGCCGGCGACCACGTACCCCGCGTCCCGCAACTCGCCGACCACCAGCGCGCAGTGCTCCGGCCCCTTGGTCTCCAGGTGCAGGTCCACCTCGACCTCGGTCAGCCCCAGCCGCGGGTCGGTCCGGACGTGCGCGACGTCCAGCACATTGGCGTCCACCCTGGTCAGCACCCCCAGCAGGTCCGCCAGCGAGCCCGGCTTGTCCGCCAGCCGCACCCGCAGCGACAGGTAGCGCCCGGCCGCCGCCAACCCGTGCCGCAGCACCCGCTGCATCAGCTGCGGGTCGATGTTGCCACCGGACAGCACCGCCACCACCGGGCCCTCGAAGGAGTCGGGCTGTTCCAGCAGCGCCGCGATCGGGGCCGCCCCGGCCGGCTCGACCACCAGCTTCAACCGCTCCAGCCCGAGCAGCAGGGCACGCGACAGGGCGTCCTCGGAGACCGTCCGGACGCCGTCCGCCAGCGTGTTGACCACCTCGAACGGGATGTCCCCGGGGCGCCCGACCATGATCCCGTCGGCCATGGTGGCGTAGTGCTCCAGCGACACCGGCCGCCCGGCCGCCAGCGAGGGCGGGTACGCGGCCGCGGCCGCCGCCTGCACCCCGATCACCCGGACGTCCGGCCGCAGCGGCTTGACCGCCGCCGCGATCCCGGCCAGCAGCCCGCCACCGCCCACCCCGACCAGGATGGTGCGCACCTCGGGGCACTGCTCCAGGATCTCCAGGCCGACGGTCGCCTGGCCGGTGACCACGTCCCAGTGGTCGAAGGGGTGGATGAACACCGCGCCGGTCGCCTCCGCGTACCGCTGCGCGGCCTGCAGCGCCTCGTCCACGGTGGTGCCGTGCAACCGCACCTCGGCACCGTAGTCGCGGGTGGCGGCGACCTTCGGCAGCGGCGCCGCGACCGGCATGAACACGGTCGAGCGCACCCCCAGCAGCGAGGCCGCCAAGGCCACCCCCTGGGCGTGGTTCCCGGCGCTGGCCGCCACCACCCCGCCGGCCCGCTGCACCGGCGAGAGTCCCGCGATCCGCACGTACGCCCCGCGCAGTTTGAACGACCCGGTGCGCTGGAGGTTCTCGCACTTCAGGTGGACCGGCCCGCCGATCAGCCCGGACAGGTGGCGGCTGCCCTCCATCGGGGTCACCCGGGCGACCCCGGCGAGCATCTTCTGGGCGCCGCGGACGTCGTCGAGGGTGATCGGCCAGTTGTGCATGACCTCAGCCTAGGACGCGTCCTACGGGTCGTGCCGCGGACCCGACGAGGACCCGACGAGGACCCGCACGCGGACCCGACGAGGACCCGCACGACGCGCCCCCGGGGCGCGGGACACCGGCAAGACGGGGCGTCGGGCCTGTTCCCGGGCTCGCTCCACCCGCGTACGCTGCTGCTTCTGAGCTTCTCTCACCGCATGACGATCGTGAGCCGCGATGACGACGACCTCGCCCCAGGCCACCGACCGAACCGAGCCCGTACACACCCAACTCCAGTACCAGCTGGCGGTGTTCGCCCGCCGGATGGAACAGGTCCGATCCTCCGGCGGCGGCGTCGCCGCGCTGGACCGGGCCGCCTACCTCCTGCTCGACCGCCTGGAGCGGCACGGGCCGGCGAACGTCAAGGCGCTGGCCGAGGCGCTCGGCGTGGACTCCTCCACGGTGACCCGCCAGGTCGCCCCGCTGGTCGCGGCCGGGCTGGTCGGCCGGGTGCAGGACCCGGCCGACCGCCGCGCCGTACGGCTCGCACTGACCTCCTGCGGCACCGGCCGGCTCGCCGAAGTCCGGGACGGCCGGGCCGAGTTGACCCGCCGCCTGACGGCCGGCTGGCCGCCCGAGGAGCAGCGGGCCTTCTGCGCCCTGCTGGCCCGCTTCAACCACGCGATGGAGTCGTACACGGCGGACCAGCAGGGGCAGTGAGCCCCGAATCCGTCAGCCCAGCGCCTGCTTGAGGTCGGCCAGCAGGTCGTCGATGGACTCGATGCCCACCGAGACGCGCACCAGGTCGGCCGGCACCTCCAGCGGCGAACCGGCCGCCGAGGCGTGGGTCATCCTGCCCGGGTGCTCGATCAGCGACTCCACGCCGCCCAGCGACTCGCCCAGGGTGAACAGCTGCGCGCGGTTGCAGACCTCGACGGCCGCCTCCTCGCCGCCGGCGACCCGGAACGAGACCATGCCGCCGAAGGCCTTCATCTGCTTGGCGGCGATGTCGTGGCCGGGGTGCTCGGGCAGGCCCGGGTACAGCACCTGGCTGACCTTGGGGTGGCTCGCCAGCAGCTCGGCGACCTTCTCCGCGTTGGAGCTGTGCCGGTCCATCCGGACGCCCAGGGTCTTGATGCCGCGCAGCACCAGCCAGGCGTCGAACGGCCCGGAGACGGCGCCCATCGCGTTCTGGTGGTACGCGACCTCCTCGCCGAGGCCCGCCTCGGCCAGCACCAGGGCGCCGCCGACGACGTCGGAGTGGCCGCCCATGTACTTGGTGGTGGAGTGCACGACCGCGTCCGCGCCGAGCGCGATCGGCTGCTGCAGGTACGGGCTGGCGAAGGTGTTGTCGACGACCAGCAGCGCGCCGGCGCCGTGCGCGACCTCGGCGAGGCCGGCCAGGTCGGTGATGCCCAGCAGCGGGTTGGACGGGGTCTCCACCCACACCGCGCGGGTGTTGGGGCGCAGCGCGGCGCGGACGTCGTCCAGCTTCTGGGTGTTGGCGACGGAGAACTCGACGCCCCAGCGGGTCAGCACCTTGGCGAACAGCCTGAAGGTGCCGCCGTAGGCGTCGTTGGGGATCACGATGTGGTCGCCCGGCTTGAGGATGGTGCGCAGCAGGGTGTCCTCGGCCGCGAGGCCGGAGGCGAAGGCGAGGCCACGGGCGCCGCCCTCGAGCGCGGCGAGGCACTCCTCCAGCGCGGTGCGGGTCGGGTTGGCGCTGCGGCTGTACTCGTAGCCGCCCCGCAGGCCGCCCACCCCGTCCTGCTTGTAGGTGGACACCTGGTAGATCGGCGTGACGACGGCCCCGGTCTGGGGGTCCGCTTCCTGACCCGCGTGGATGGCGAGGGTCTCGAAGCCCTGGGGAAGCTGGTGCTCGGTCATGGCTCCGAGCCTAACGGCCGGACGGCCGGACGCCCGCCCGAATGCCCGGACGGAATCCACGGGCCGTCCGGCGCGTTGAATCCTGGGCAACCCTCCCTACCCCGCTGGAGCAGGCCGTGCTGTTCAACCGCCACAAGTCCTCGCTCGTCCCCGCCGACCAGGCGCTGCCCGGCCGCCAGGCCGCGGGCTTCGCCCTGACCGAGCCGCACACCGTGCTCGGCCACCCGCTCACCGGCCCGTACCCGGAGGGGCTGGAGGTGGCCGACTTCGGGCTGGGCTGCTTCTGGGGCGCCGAGCGCACGTTCTGGCGGCTGCCCGGCGTCTGGACGACGCTGGTCGGCTACCAGGGCGGCCACACGCCCAACCCGACGTACGAGGAGGTGTGCAGCGGGCTGACCGGGCACACCGAGGCGGTCCGGGTGGTCTTCGACCCGGCGGTGATCTCCTACGAGCGGCTGCTGAAGGCCTTCTGGGAGGCCCACGACCCGACCCAGGGCAACCGCCAGGGCAATGACGTGGGCACCCAGTACCGCTCGGCGCTGTACACCCACTCCCCCGCCCAGGCCGCCGCCGCGACCGCCACCCGGGACGCCTTCCAGCCCGCGCTGACCGCGCTCGGCCACGGCCCGATCACCACCGAGATCGCCCCGGCCGGCCCGTTCTACCCGGCCGAGCCGTACCACCAGCAGTACCTGTCGGACGCCAAGAACCCCAACGGCTACTGCGGTCTCGGCGGCACCGGCGCCTCCTGCCCGATCGGGGTGGCCCGCACCCAGGGCTGAACCGCCGCCCGGCACCGCGGCCGGGGCGCGGCCACCCAAAGTGACCGCGCCCCGATCCGGGCGCAGACTGGAGACACCGGCAGGGCGGCCCGGCCACCCCCGGTGGCCGGGCCGCCCTCGTGGAGAGGAGTCGTGCCATGTCCGGTCTCGTCCGCAAGAACTTCGACGATCCCGAGGAAGTCCGCCCCTTCGAGGAGGGCACGGGGGAACTGCGCCTGGTCAACCTGGAGGCCGGACCGGTGGGCCGGGCGGTGTTCCAGCCCGGCTGGCAGTGGTCCAAGCACATCAAGCCGCTCGCCAAGACGGACAGCTGCGAGGCCGCCCACATGGGGTACGTGGTCTCGGGCCGGATGAAGATCGTCATGGACGACGGCGAGCAGGCCGAGTACGGCCCCGGCGACTTCATGATCTGCCCGCCCGGGCACGACGCCTGGATCCTGGGCGACGAACCGTGCGTGATCGTGGACTGGCAGGGCTTCGCGGACTACGCGAGGCGGCGCTAGGACGCCGGGCCCTCGGGCGCCGGGCGGTAGGACGTCAGGGCACCGTACGCCGGGGCGCCGTACGCCGGGGCGCCGTACGCCAGGACGTCAGAGCGTGGCCGGGGCGTGGTCGTGGCCGCCGTCCCGCCGCGGGAACGGGTTCTCCGCGAGGAGCTTGCCGTCGGCGTCGTAGGCCGCGACGACGAAGGAACCCGCCTTGCTCGCCGGGTCGTTGGGGTCGACCGGCGGGACGAGCACGTAGTACGCCACCCAGCCCTTCATCCCCTCGGTGGTCACCACGGTGGCCAGGTAGGGCGTCCCGTTCTGGAAGGCGACGATCCGGGCCGGCGTCGGGCCCAGGTACATGCCCATCGTCGGGCCGCCCGCGCCCTGGGTGTTGATGGTGGGCTTGGTGTGGTCGAGGTTGTCGCTGGTGGCGTCCCGGCAGCCGAAGGTCGTGTGCCAGCTGCCGTCGGCCTGGCGGGCCTCGTCGCAGCGCTCGGTCGCGGTGACCCTGAAACGGACGTCGTCGGTGATCGCGACCTTCTCCCCGGGGGCGACCTGCCGCACGGGCGAGAGCGGCAGCCTCGGGGTCCCCGGTGTGCCCGGCGCCGGGCTCGGGGGCGGCGTCAGGGTCGAAGCCGGGCTCGGCGTCGCGGTCGGGGTCGCCCTGGGAGTCGCCGGGGGAGTCACCACCACACCGGCGCCCCCCGCGGACGGGGCCGACACCGAAGCCGCCGCTCCCGCCGCGACGCCCCCGTCGTGCCGGGCGCCGCCCGCCGTCACCGCCGTGGCCCCGCAGACCAGGGCGACGGCCAGCGCGGCCGCCCCGGCCGCTGTCCGGCGCCGGGCGCGGCGCCGCCGGGCCCCGGCGATGACCGCCGCGGGCTGCGGTGCGGCCGCGTCCGGGTCCTCGTTCCTGAGCAGTTCTCCGAGTCTGTCCTCGAAGAGCCTGTCCTCGAAGCTCATACCGTCACCTCGATCTGCGTCGTGGGTCCCGCCGGGCCGCCGGTGCGGTCGGCGAGTTCGGGGTGTGCGCGCAGCTTCGACAGCGCCCGGTGGAGGGTGCTCTTCACGGTGCCCCGGGCGATTCCCAGTTCGGCCGCGATGTCGGCCTCGGTGAGGTCCCCGTAGTACCGCAGCACGACGACCGTCCGCTCCCGGCGGGTGAGCGTTCCCAACACCTGTTGCAGCAGGGCCCGTTGGGCCTGTCGCTCGGCCAGGTCCTCGGCCAGCGGCCGGTCCGGGGCGTGGTCGGTGGGGAGTTCGCGGTTGCACAGCCGGCGCCACCAGTCGCGGTGCTGGTTCACCACGATCCGGCGGACGTACGCGGTGGGGTCGTCACCGGTGATCCGGTGCCAGTGCAGGTAGGCGCGTTCGAGCGCCGACTGCACGATGTCCTTGGCCCGTTCGGGATCGCCGGTCAACAGCTCGGCCAGCCTCAGCAGCCGGCGGCCGTTCCCGGCGACGAACGCGCTGAACTCGGCGTCCTGTCGCTGTCTCTGCTCGCGTTTCACACCCACCTGACTCCTCGGGCGGACCGCGAGGTTCGGTCCGCCCGGGAGTTTTTCCCAGAGGTGGGTCAGACGGCGCTGCCGGCCTTCCAGTCGGCCCAGCTGAGGTTCCAGCCGTTCAGGCCGTTGTCCGGGGCGACGGTCTTGTCGCCGGAGTTCACGACCTCGACCACGTCGCCGACCATCGAGGACTTGTAGAACTTGAAGCCGTCCGTGCTGCTGTCCTGGGCGCCCTTGGCGTCCTGCAGGCCGACGCAGCCGTGGCTGGTGTTCTGACCGCCGAAGATCGACGACGAGGACCAGTAGTTGCCGTGGATGAAGGTGCCGGAGGTGGTGAGCCGCTGGGCGTGCGGCACGTCGGCGATGTCGTACTCGCTGCCCAGGTTGACGGTCTGCGAGTTCATCCGGGTCTGGGTGAACTGCTCGGAGATGACCATCTTGCCGCCCCAGGTGGTGTGCTCGGGGGCGCCGCCGGAGATCTTGTAGACGGCGCTGACCTGGCCGTCCGTGGTGACGGTGAGCTTCTTGGTGGCGAGGTCGGCGACGCTGGTCTGGGCCCGGCCGATGGTGAAGCTGACGTCCTTGGACTGGGTGCCGTAGACGCCCTTGGCGCCCTCGACGTCCTTGAGCCGCAGCTTGAGGGTGACCTTGGTGCCCTTGGCCCAGTACTCCTGCGGCCGGAAGTCGAGGCGGGTGCTGGAGAACCAGTGGCCGACGATCTCGACGCCCGGCTCGGCTATCACGGTGATCGCCGACTGGACGGCCTTCTTGTCGGTGACCGGCTTGCTGAAGTTGATCGAGACCGGCATGCCGACGCCGACCACCGAGCCGTCCTCGGGGGTGAAGTAGCCCACGAAGGTGTTGGCCGGGGTCGCCGTGGTGAAGGTGGCGTTGGCGTCCGCCTCCAGCTTGTCCTTGTCGACGCCGCTGGCGGTGACGGAGTACTTGGTACCGCTGGCCGGGGCCGCGGCCGAGGTCCAGCTGGTGTTGTCGGCGGAGAGCTGGCCGGCCAGCTCCTTGCCGGTGGAGTCGGTGACCTTGACGCTGCTCAGGGTGCCGTTGCTGACGGTCACCTTGACCGGCTCGCTGAAGCTGGCGCCGGTGGCACCGTCCGCGGGGCTGACGGTGATCACGGCGGTCGAGGTCTTCGGGGTGCTGCCGCCGCCCGAACCCGGGGTGCCGTTGCCGCCGCCCGAACCGCTGCCGCCACTGCCACCGCTGCCGCCGTTGCCACCGCTGTTGTCGTTGCAGGCGGCGAGCAGCAGTACGGGGGCCCCGATCAGGCCCGCGAGCACTCCGCGTCGGCTCCAGTTGCTTCCGGCCACCCGCCCCTGACCGTCCCGTGCCGTCACGTCGCGTCTCCCTGCTGATCATCCCGGGCATTTACGGATACAGAAACGCAATCCGGCTGCCCACGGTTCCATCCCCGAAGGGTAAGCGATCGTATGAGATGACCCAACTCACCGCTGAACATGGACAAAACACCCGGCCCGCCGAAGGGCGGACCGGGCGTTCACGGGTGGTGACGGCACGAACGGCCGTTACTCGGCGGACTCCTCCACCGAGTACTCGTCCCACTCGTCGCCCTCAGGGTCGAACTCGGTCTGCGCCGACTCCCAGGTCGCCGAGGCCAGCTCCACGCCCGGGACATCGCCGAGCAGCGCGACCGGGTCGATGAAGTGGGCGAGCGAACCCGACGGGTCCACCTCGATGGCGTCGACGGACTGGGCCCGCTCCTCGTCGTCGAGGTACTCGTCCCCGGCGACCTGCTGCAGGGCCGCCGCCTTGAGCGCGCCCTCGTCGGTGATCTCCGCGATGAGCTCGATCTTGAGCTTGACGTAGCGCGGGGCGTCGGTCGTTTCAGTGCTGGTCATGCCAGCGAGCGTACGGGAACGAAGGCCCGCCGGTGCGCACGGGAGCGCCGGGGCCCCAGGGCGTACGGGAACGCCGGGGGCACCCGGGCGCACGGAAAGGGCCGGTCCCGTGGAACAGGACCGGCCCCACCGCTCTCCGGCTCGGCTCCCCCACCCGGGAGCCGCGGAGCCGCGCCGTACGGCGCGGTGTTCGCCCGCGGGAGCCACCACACCCTGTCGACCGGCCGCAGCCGGACAGGGGCGGGACGACGGCGCCTCCCGCGGAGGCCCCTCCCTCCGATACCG
This sequence comes from Kitasatospora sp. NPDC023176, assembly GCF_055560495.1. NCBI lineage: Bacteria > Bacillati > Actinomycetota > Actinomycetes > Kitasatosporales > Streptomycetaceae > Kitasatospora > Kitasatospora sp. NPDC023176. The sequence continues at coordinate 198,323 of NZ_JBVHIP010000013.1, forward strand.
GTCGGGGAGGGCGGACACGGCGGCCGGGTCAGGACCGTCCGACGTGTCCGGAGCCGGCCTCGCCCGCCGGGGAGCCGCTCCCGGTGGTCCGCTGCCGTCTCGCTCGGCGTCTTGCCGTTGACCACCACGATGCCGGAGCGTTGTTAACCACGTGCTGCGGGCAGGTGACGCCGGTGTACCACTTCGCCCGTGGGCGGATCCTCCGGATCCGGCCACGGGCGAGCGGTGGTGAGCGGGCGTCAGCGCCGTCACCGGCGAACCGGCGTCAGCGCCGTCGGCGGCCGGGCGTCAGTGCGCCGCGCGGCCGGTCAGGAAGCCCAGCAGGTCCTGGCGGGTGACGATGCCCTGCGGCTTGCCCTCCACCAGCACGACCGCCGCGTCGGCCTTCTCCAGCACGGTCATCAGGTTGGTGACGGTCTCGCCCGAGCCGACCACCGGCAGCGGCTTGGACATCACCTTGTCCAGCGTGTCGGACAGCTCGATCTCCTTGGCGAAGATGCCCTCCAGCAGCAGCTTCTCCACCACCGAGCCGATCACCTCGCCGGCCATGATGTCGGGGTGCCCGGCGCCCGGGGAGACCACCGGCATCTGCGAGACGCCGTACTCGCGCAGCACCCGGACCGCCTCGGCGACGGTCTCGTTCGGGTGCATGTGGACGAACTGCGGGACGCCGCCCTGCTCGATGCTCTCCTTGCGGGCCAGCACCTCGCCGATGTGGGCCTCGTCGGTGGCCGAGGGCAGGAAGCCGTAGTCGGCCATCCAGTCGTCGTTGAAGATCTTCGACAGGTAGCCGCGGCCGCCGTCCGGCAGCAGCACCACGACGACGTCGTCCGGCCCGAGCTCGCGGGCGACCTCCAGCGCGGCCACCACGGCCATCCCGCAGGAGCCGCCGACCAGCAGGCCCTCCTCCTTGGCCAGGCGGCGGGTCATCTGGAACGAGTCCTTGTCGGAGACCGCGACGATCTGGTCCGCGACGTTGCTGTCGTAGGCGGTCGGCCAGAAGTCCTCACCGACGCCCTCGACCAGGTACGGACGGCCGGTGCCGCCCGAGTAGACCGAGCCCTCCGGGTCGGCGCCGACGACCTTGACCTTGCCGCCGGAGACCTCCTTCAGGTAGTTGCCGGTGCCGGAGATGGTGCCGCCGGTGCCGACGCCGGCCACGAAGTGGGTGATCTTCCCGTCGGTCTGCTCCCACAGCTCCGGACCGGTGGAGTGGTAGTGCGAGGCCGGGTTGTCCGGGTTGGAGTACTGGTCCGGCTTCCAGGCGTTCGGGGTCTCGCGGACGAGGCGGTCGGAGACGTTGTAGTAGGAGTCCGGGTGCTCCGGGGCGACGGCGGTCGGGCAGACGACCACCTCGGCGCCGTACGCGCGCAGGGTGTTGATCTTGTCAGTGGACACCTTGTCGGGACAGACGAAGATGCACTTGTAGCCCTTCTGCTGGGCCACGATCGCCAGGCCGACACCGGTGTTGCCGGAGGTCGGCTCCACGATCGTGCCGCCCGGCTTGAGGGCGCCCGAGGCCTCGGCGGCCTCGATCATGCGCATCGCGATGCGGTCCTTCACCGAACCGCCGGGGTTGAAGTACTCGACCTTCGCCAGCACTGTCGCGGTGATGCCCTCGGTGACCTTGTTCAGCTTGACCAGCGGCGTGTTGCCGACCAGGTCGATGATCGAGTTGTGGTACCGCACGGGGGTCCTCCCGGTCTATGGGCATGCGAGTGCATTCGGTACGGCAAGCCTAGGGCGTGGCACCCGCCCCGGCTCTCCCTTCCCGCACGACCGCCCCGCTCCCCCAATGGCCCACCGCCACCGGCACCCCCGGTACTCCCGCCCTCCGCGCGGGTAAGAGCGCTGTGCAGGCATGGCCACGGCCCCGGAGGGGGCGGTGCCAGGACGCGAAGGGGGCACCGGATGCCAGGGGTACAGGACTCGCGGGCCCGGGTGGCCCGCCGGATCGCCACCGCGGCGGCGTACGGCGGTGGCGGGCTTGGCCTGCTCGGTGTGGGCCTGGTCGGCGTGCTGCTGACCGAGAGCAAGCTCGCCATCCAGGCCATCGGCGTCCTGGAGACCCTCCCGCCCAAGGCCGACGGCGTCTACGGCGAGGCCTTCGCCGACCACTGCGCACCCCCGCGGGCACCGCTCGTGCTGGCCGTCCTCGGCGACTCCACCGGCGCCGGCCTCGGCGTGGCCCGCGCCCGCGAGACCCCGGGCGCGCTGCTGGCGGCCGGCCTGGCCTCGGTGGCCGAGCGCCCGGTGCGGCTGGTCAACGTGGCCCGCTCCGGCGGCCGCTCCGCCGACCTCTCCGGCCAGCTGGAGCAGGCCCTGCGGCAGCGCCCGGACGTCGCCGTGATCATGATCGGGGCCAATGACGTGACCCGGCACAGCCCCGCCCAGCTCGCCGTCCGCCAGCTCGGCGAGGCCGTCGCCGCCCTGCGCGCCAACGGCTGCGAGGTGGTGGTGGGCACCTGCCCGGACCTCGGGACGATCAAGCCGGTGCGCCCGCCGCTGCGCTGGGTGGCCCGGCGGCTGAGCCGCCAGCTGGCCGCCGCGCAGACCATCGCGGTGGTGGAGGCGGGCGGGCGCACCGTCTCGCTGGGCTCGCTGCTGGGCCCGGAGTTCGCCGCCCGCCCGGAGATGTTCGCCGCCGACCGCGAGCGGGAGATCACCGAGGCCCGGGCCTTCTGGGCCGAGCAGGAGGCGCGCGCGGCCGAGGACGCGCCGCTGTTCGACTCCCCGTTCTCCGGGGCGTTCACCGGCACCGACGAGTGGCCGCTGTTCTTCCCCCGCCCCACCGGCCCGCAGGACGCCGCCGACAACGCCGGGACGATGGACCCGGAGTTCGGCGAGGCGCTGCGCTCCGCGCTGGAGGACCTGATCATCGAGGGCGGCACCGGCCCGTCCGAGCCCGGCACCGACGGCGGCGCCCCGCTGCGCCCCGGCAACCCGGTCGCCGAGACCGCCGGGGACGCCCGGGCCCGCCGCGAGGCCGACCTGCTGGCCACCGGCCTGGAGGCCGGGCTGCTGGACATCGAGCCGGCCGTGGAGGAGGCCCCGGTCGCCGCGCCCGACCCGCGCCGCCACCCCTCGCACCCCGACTTCGTGCCGAGCCAGGCCCCGTCCCGCGAGTGGACCGACACCCGGCTCGCCGCCCTCGCCGAGGAGGCCGTCGCCCTGGTCGACGTCCGCCCGGGCCCGCTGGGCACCCTGGACGTGTACGCCTTCGCCGACGGCACCACGCTCTGCGTGTCCCCGGGCGACCGGGAGGCCGCGTACCGGCTGATCGACGCGGTCCGTGCCGGTGAGCACGTCCGACTGCTCGGCGGCTCGCGCTTCTCCGGCTCGTACTCGCTGACCTTCTCCACCGACGAGGAAGCCGTCTACGTGCTCGCCGACCGGGTGGTCGCCAGCATCTGACGCCGTCTCGCCCACGCGGCGGGACCGGAGGCCGGCCGGGTCGAGGGGTTACCGACCCGGCCGGCCTCCGGCACGTCCGGCTCCGGACGGTCTCAGGCGCAGCGCCCGGCTGTCTCCCGCACCGCGGCCACCGCCCCGGCCAGCACCTCGCCCACCGCCACCGGGCCGTCCGGCAACGCCACTTCGGCCCCCTCGGGCAGCACGGCGAGCGCGGCCGCCAGGTCGTGCCCGGCGACGGCCAGCTGGTCCCCCGCCGCAAAGGCCCCGGCGTCCGGGAACTCCCGCTCCGGCCCGCCCTCCGCCGCCAGCGACCACGCGGCCAGCCGCCGGGCCAGCACCAGCACGGCCGCCGCCCGCGAGGCGTGCCCGGGCACCGGGCCCAGCAGCTTGCTCTGCGGCAGCGAGCGGAAACGATCCGCCAGTTCGTCGACGGCTTCGACCAGGGGCTGTACGTCATGCATGCAGAGGAGCCTAACCAAATGCCGCCGGGCCCCGGAGCGAAGTGCTCCGGGGCCCGGCGGCAGTGGGTGGCGACGACGCAAGGGTGCGTCAGTCGTCGCCGCGCAGGATCGCGATCAGGCGCAGCATCTCCATGTAGATCCAGACCAGCGACAGGGTGAGCCCGAAGGCGGCCCGCCAGGACTCGCGCTGCGGGGCGCCCTGGGCGATGGCCTCCTCGATCGCCGCGAAGTCCAGCGACAGGAAGAAGGCGCCCAGACCGATGCCGATCAGGCCGACCACGATGCCCAGCGGGCCGGAGCGCAGGCCCATGTCGGCGCCGAAGGCCATCGCGACCACGTTGACCAGCATCAGCAGCACGAAGCCCAGGGCGATCGCGATGCCGATCCGCTGGTAGCGCGCGGTGACCCGGATCCGGCCGCTCTTGTAGGCGAACAGCATCGCCGCGAAGACCGCCGCCGTGCCCAGCACCGCCTGGATCACGATGCCGTTCAGCATGGTGTTGGCGGCGTGCGAGACGGCGCCCATCGCGAAGCCCTGGAGGGCCGCGTAGGTCAGGACCAGCGCCGGGCTGGCGTCGCGCTTGAACGAGACGACCAGGCCGACCACCATGGCCACCAGGCTGGCGGCGATGGCGAAGCCGAAGTTCTCGAACGGCAGCGTGAACCAGGCCACCGCGCCGGCGGCGACCAGGGTCAGCAGCGTCATGGCGGTGCGGGCGACCACGTCGTCGAGCGTCATCCGCCCGGTGGCCGCCGGGCCGGCCGACGGCCCGTTGTACATCTGGTAGAGCTGCTCGTCCGTCAGCGGGCCCTGCCCCTGCGGCTGGGCGTAGGGGGTGCCCGCGTAGGGGTTGCCCTGCGGGCCCCCGGCCTGCGAGGTGGTGCCGAACCCCGCGTAACCGGGCTCGCGGGTGAAGGACCCCTCCCGCGAGAAGACCGGGTTGCTGCTTCTCATTGCTCATTCCCTCCGTGGCGGCACTGCACCGCCCACGTACCAGGGTAATGGCTTGGCAAAAATTCCGGGATACGCCGCGAGGAGGATCCGGTGAACGACTCCCGGCGGGGACGCCGGTGGCGCCCCCGCCGGTCGTTTGCGGTGCCCGGAGCCGGACTCGAACCGGCACGGCCTCGCGGCCAAGCAGTTTTAAGCTGCCCGTGTCTGCGTTCCACCATCCGGGCGTCCTGCGAACCACCCCTGAGAGTAGTCGCCCGGATCACCCTTTCGCATGTTCCCAGCCCGGGAAGTTGTCATGTTTCCTTGCCATCTGACGAACTGTTCGGGATTCGGCCACGAAGCACGGTGATTCCGGCCACCGCGTCACCCTCAGGGTTCCCGTCATACCGCAGGAGGAGGGTCCCGCTCTCCCGTACGCCCAGCGGTGGTCGGACCAACCGTTCGACGGAGCGACGCAGAACCATGATCACGTCGCCGAGCATGGAGGTACGAATCCGCGGACCAGCAAGGAGCACCCCCGTGACCACGTCGACCGCAACCGCCGTCCGTACCGGCCTGGCGGCCGCCCGCGCCACCGGCCTCAACAAGGTCTACGGGGAGGGGGAAACCCGGGTCGTCGCCCTGGAC